>WGAU01000029.1 GCA_015494645.1 Aquificota bacterium | reverse complement strand
TTTTAGGGGTATGCTCAAAAGCTCTTTTGCACCAACAAGTTCATCCACAAAGCAAACATCCCTGAACAAAGGGAAATAGTTCTTTTTCACCGCCCACGTGACCTTAAAGGACCTTTCAATTCTTCCCAAGATTGAAGCTGCACCTATGGCGTGAACCACATCCCCCAAAGAGGAAAGCTTCACCAGAAGAACACTACATGGTTGACTCAAGCCACCCCACCGAGATATCGGCACTGACGAAATCTTTATGCCTCAAAACAAAGGAGTGAAGGGGCAAAGTGGTCTTTACCCCTTCAACCACAAACTCCTCCACTGCCCTTTTTGCCCTCTCTATAGCCATTTCCCTTGTGTCGGCATAAACAACAAGTTTCGCTATCATTGAGTCGTAGTATGGTGGTATGGTATATCCCTGGTAAACTGCCGTGTCCACCCTGACCCCCGGCCCTCCAGGGAGGATGAGCCTCCTTAGGGTTCCGGGAGAGGGAGCAAAAGTCTTGGGATCTTCGGCATTCACCCTCATCTCAATGGCCCAACCCTTAAAGGACACATCCTCCTGCCTTATGGAGAGCTTTTCGCCTGATGCTACCTCAAGCTGGAGCCTCACTATATCCAATCCAGTAACCATCTCGGTAACGGGATGCTCCACCTGTATGCGGGTGTTCATCTCTATAAAATAGTGGTTGCCCTCCCTATCTACCAAAAATTCCACCGTACCAGCGTTGGCGTAGCCCACACTCTTCGCAAGTTTTTTGGCATCCTCGCATATCCTTCTTCTCAGATCCTCATCAATAACCGCCGGAGCCTCTTCAAGCAGTTTTTGATGACGCCTCTGAACGGAACACTCCCTCTCCCCCAGATGCACTACATTTCCGTGCTCGTCCGCAAGCACCTGAACCTCTATGTGCCTTGCCCCCACAATGCACTTTTCTATGTACACCGTGGGATCTCCAAAGCCCGCCTCCGCCTCCCTTCTTGCCGCTTCAAAACTCTTGGAAAGCTCCTCCCTACTTGTGACAAGCCTCATCCCCCTACCGCCACCTCCAGCGGCAGCCTTAAGAAGCACAGGGTACCCAACCTCATCCGCCACAGAAAGGACCTCTTCCAAGCTTTCCACAGGTCCACCGCTACCTGGTATGGTAGGAACCCCCGCGTCAACGGCAGCCTTTATAGCAGCGGTTTTGTCTCCCATGAGCCTTATCACACGGGAGGAAGGACCTATAAACTTTATCCCCAAGTCCTCACAAAGCTCGGCAAAGTTGGCATTTTCCGCAAGGAACCCGTACCCAGGATGTATGGCATCGCAACCGGCTATCTCAGCAGCAGAGAGGATGTTCTGCATATTGAGATAGCTCGCCTGTGGATCAGGAGGGCCTACACAGATGGCTCTGTCTGCAAGCTTCACCGGCAGTGAATCCACATCAGCCTCGGAGTAAACCACAACAGACTCAATACCCATCTCCTTAAGAGTGCGGATAATCCTCAGAGCTATTTCCCCGCGGTTTGCAACGAGTACCCGCTTGAACATCCTCACTCCAAAGGCTCTATGAGGAAGAGAGGCTGGCCGTACTCCACAGGCTGGGCGTTTTCAACAAGTATGCGAACTACCCTGCCTTTAACGTCAGACTCTATTTCGTTCATTATCTTCATAGCCTCCACGATACACAGGACCTGCCCCTTCTCAACTATGTCCCCAACCTCCACATAGGGAGGAGCATCGGGAGCAGGTGCCCTGTAGAAGGTGCCCACTATAGGAGAACGAATGACGGCGTAGTCTCCGAAATCTTCTTCCTCTGCCGGTGCCTCCTCTTTCTGGACCTCTTGAGAAACCGGAGCGGGCTGAGGGACAACAGGCGCAGGTTGATGAGAAGACTGATGCTGAACCACCACCTCTTTCTCCTTCTTTTCCAAGACAAGTTTCAATCCCTCAACTTCCAACTCCAAACGGGAAAGATCCGAAGAAGCCACTTTGTCAATAAGGCTGAAAAGATCCTTCAAATCCTTTATCATCTAACCCTCTCCACGTACTCTCCTGTTCTTGTGTCTATCCTCACCACGTCCCCTTCGGAAATAAAGAGGGGCACCTGCACTACATAACCCGTCTCCAGCTTGGCGGGCTTTGTGCCACCTGCAGCTGTGTCGCCCTTGACTCCCGGCTCCGTCTCCACCACCTCAAGCTCCACCGCCTTGGGAAGATCTACACCTATGGGAGAATTTTTGAAGAGAAGAACCTTTACCTCAAGCCCCTCCTTCAGAAAATACTTGTCTCTTCCCAAGGCGTCTTCTTTGATCATGTACTGTTCGTAGTTTTCTATGTCCATGAAGTAGTACTCATCACCCTGAGCGTAGAGAAATTGAGACTTTCTTGAGACAAAGTCGGCAATCTTCAACATGTCATTGGCCTTGTAAGTCTTCTCAATCACCGCTCCCGTCTGGAGATTCTTGAGTTTGATGCGGGAAAAGGCCTGGCCCTTACCGGGTTTAATATGCTCCGCACCAACCACAAGGTAAGGCTCACCATCTATCTCCAACTTCATATTGGTTTTAACATGGGCAGCATCTATCATGCTCATAGCCCACCTCCCTATCTAACGACGAAGGGAAGAAGGGCCAAAATCCTCGCCCTTTTTATAGCCCTGGCAAGCTGCCTCTGGTGCTTTGCGCAAACCCCTGTCATCCTCCTGGGAAGGATCTTGCCCCTTTCGCTTAAATAACTCTTGAGCCTCTCCACGTCCTTGTAATCCACCTCTTCTATGCCCTCAACACAGAACTTGCACACTTTTTTTCTCACAAATCTTCTTCTCACATCCGCCATCTTTTACCTCCCCTCAATTCTTAAAATGGAAACTCATCGTCTTCTTCAAGCTCAATGCCCGACACATCGGGCTTGACAATTCCTTCCTTTTCCTGGGCACCACCCAAGAAGGTTATGTTGTCTGCCACAACCACGTGCTTGCTCCTCCTTCCTGCATCCGTTTCCCACGTTTCCAGCCTGAGCCTCCCCTCAACAAGGATATTTCTACCCTTGGAGAGGTACTCGTTGCACACTTCCGCCATCTTGCCGTAAACCACAACATCAATAAAACAGGTCTCCTCCGCCTCTTCTCCGCTTTTGTTTCTGTACCTTCTGTTTACCGCCAAACGCAGATTGGCAACGGGCATCCCAGAGGGCATATACCTGAGCTCAGGATCCTTGGTTAAATTGCCAGCAAGGAAAACCCTGTTTATAAAGACCGGCATCACCGCACCTTTAAGATTGCTGCTCAGAAGGCTGCTCTTCCTTCTGGCATTCCCTGTCCTTTCTCTTGACAGACAGATACCGGATCACATTGTGATTGATCCTGTACTGCCTCTCAATATTCTCCACTGTGATGGGGCTCCCCCAAAACAGAAAGAGAACATAATACCCTTCTTTTTTCTTCTCAATCTCGTAGGCCAACTTCCTCTTACCCCAAACATCCACCTTCAAGACCTGGCCTTCGTTTTTCTCAATAAGATCCTTTACCCAGTTGATCTGAGACTCCAAGTCCTGATCGGAAAGCTCTGGGGTAAAGACAACAACGGTTTCGTAACATCTCCTCTCCATTAATACACCCCCTCGGTTTTGTTATCCCCGGGAGAATCACCCGGAGAGAGGGCATACGCCCTAATCTGAGCCTTTGTAAATAATCAACTTAGTGTTAAACTTCAAGCCCTTCTTTCTCGTCCTTACACCC
>WGAU01000028.1 GCA_015494645.1 Aquificota bacterium | reverse complement strand
CCCCCGCAAGGATATACTACAAGTACGAAGGGGCAAGCCCTGCTGGAAGCCATAAGCCCAACACAGCAGTGGCACAGGCCTACTACAACGCCAAAGAGGGCATCAAAAGGCTCACTACAGAAACGGGAGCTGGACAGTGGGGTTCCGCCTTGGCTTTCGCCACCCAGTTTTTTGGTATAACCTGCAGGGTTTACATGGTCAAAGTAAGCTACAACCAGAAGCCCTACAGGAGAACCATGATGGAGGTTTGGGGAGCAGAGGTCTTCCCAAGCCCCAGTGACAAGACCCAAACGGGAAGAAGTATTTTAGAAAAAGACCCCGATAATCCTGGTTCCCTTGGCATTGCTATAAGCGAGGCAGTGGAAGACGCTGTTAACAATCCAGACACCCACTACTCACTGGGTTCCGTGTTGAACCATGTGCTTCTACATCAGACCGTAATAGGCCTTGAAGCAAAAGCCCAGTTGGAAACCTTAGGAGAGTACCCCGATGTGGTAATCGGTTGCTGTGGCGGTGGATCCAATCTCGGAGGTATAGCCCTTCCCTTCTACGCAGACAAGGCTGCAGGCAGAGAGGTTAGGCTGGTGGCTGTTGAACCCCAAGCCTGTCCCACCCTTACCAAAGGTATATACACCTACGATTTCGGAGACACCGTGGGGATGACACCCTTACTAAAAATGTACACCTTGGGACACAGTTTCATTCCTCCGTCCATACACGCAGGAGGACTGCGCTATCACGGAGACGCTCCCATAATCAGTCTTTTGGTAAAGGAAGGGTTGATGGAGGCTGTGGCGTACTCTCAGCTTGAGGTCTTTGAAGCAGCCTTGACCTTTGCAAGAACGGAAGGATTCATACCTGCACCGGAAACGGCCCATGCGGTAAAGGCCGCCATAGAAGAAGCCAAAAAAGCAAAGGAAGAAAACCAAAAGAAAATAATTCTCTTTTCTTTCTCCGGTCACGGCCTGCTTGATCTTGCATCCTACAACGCCTACTTGAGGGGAGAGCTAAAAGACTACGAACTGAGCATTGAAGAACTTAAGAAAAGCTTTTACGAAGTGACAAGAATAGTACTCTAAACAGGGCGGGACGGTCCCGCCCTACTCCAGCTCTTCAACCTGCACCATGTCCAAGATCTTCTCAAAGTCCTCCTTTTTCATCAACCCTGTTCCCGGAACCATAGCTGTGGCAGCTCCCGCAGCAATACCCCATCTGAAGGCCTCCTCATACCCAAGTCCTCTGTAAAGAGCCAGCAGAAACGCTCCTAAGAAAGAATCCCCTGAACCAACGGCACTTACAACCTCTATTTTAGGAGGATCAGCAGCGTAAACGAAATCCCTCCCCACCAGAAAGGCTCTCTTTCCTCCCCTTGTTACCGCAACCAACTCCACACCCATATCAAGCACTTCTTTAGCCGCACTCAGCACATCCTCTTCCTTCCGAGCCTCTCTTCCCACAAGGCGCTCAAGTTCGTAGGTGTTGGGTTTTACCATGAAAGGCTTGGCTTTAACTCCGTACTTTAAAGCCTCACCATCTGTATCAAGAACCGCCCTGATCCCAAGCTCCTGAACTTCCTCTATCAAATACCTATAAACTGTATGGGAAAGACCAGGAGGTATGCTTCCAGCAAAAACCATGAAACTCACAGCACATATCCCTCCACCTAACCTGGTTATTCTGTTCTTCAACTCCTCCAAATCCTCAACCTCTGCCCTCGGTCCCACTGCGTTTATCCTTGTCTGCCTACCGGTTCCCCTTTCGGTTATGATCACATTTACCCTGGTATTGCCACTTTTAAGGGCCACAAAGGAATTAAGAATACCCTCCTCAGCAAGAAACAGTGATAACTGCCCTCCCTCCCTTCCTGCTATAAATCCATAAGCCACCGTAGGACCGCCCAAAATATTCACCACCCTTGACACATTGATGCCCTTTCCCCCTGGATCAAGCTTAGAATGCTTAATGCGGGTAACATCATCTATCTTCAGCTCATCCACCTCTAAATTGAGATCTAAAGAGGGATTCAACGTCACCGTAGCTATCATGGCTTACCTCCTTTGCAGCCTTTTTGAAACCAACATATAATATAAGGCATGAAAATAAAAATAACTGCCATAATGGATATAGGGCACAGACCCAATCAAGAGGATGCAATTCTCGTCGGCGATAGCATATATCAAGAGGAAAAGCTCTACACAGAACTGGAGATAGATAAACTCCCCTTAGTAGTCGCCGTATGCGACGGAATGGGTGGTCATCTATACGGCGAAGAGGCAAGCCTGTGGGCAGCAAAAAGGTTGAAAGGTCTCAAAGATGTAAAAGACTGCAAAGAAGCACTATCTATGCTCAGAGAAATTCAGAAAGAATCCAACATAGCGTTGTATTCCGACTCAGGTACCACAATAGCTTTCTGCGTTATACTCAAAGATAAAATAATAGCCGGAAACGCAGGAGACAGCAGAGTTTACGGAATCAAAAAGGGAAAGCTATTCAAACTCTCAAAAGACCATTCTGTTGTTCAGGAACTTATTGACGAAGGCACCATCACAGAAGAGGAAGCCATGAACCATCCTATGAAAAACCTCATTACTTTGGGAATAGGCCCTGCATTCAACTCAGAATGGACAACAAGGGATGCCTTTTGCACTGAAGTATCTCCAAAAGATGTGGATCATCTACTTTTGTGCAGTGATGGAGTAACGGACAATCTACGAGATGAGGACATAGAAAACGTCTTGCGAAATTCACCCACAGAATATTCCAAAAAGCTCCTTACAGAAGCCAAGGTCAGATGCCCTGTTTTCCTGGATAACATAAGCATCGTTATTGTTTCATTAAATGAAGGCCCTTAAGTTTTTCAAGAACAGGGGATTGATCTTAGAGGAAGTGCCCGTTCCAGCCCTTGAAGACGGAGAAGCTCTGATAAAAGTGCTTGCCTGCTCCATCTGTGGTTCTGACATAAGGGTACTTAAGGGAGAAAAGAAAACTAAGAAGGATGGCGTAACCCTTGGTCATGAAATAGCAGGTGTGGTTGAAAGAAGCAACAACCCCAAGATCAAAAAAGGAACAAAGGTTACTGTTTTCCCCAGCATCTTTTGCAGGCGATGCAGAGCATGCCTGTCAGGTAGAACAAACCTCTGCCCCAACAAGCTCTCCTTCGGAAACGCCCTAAACGGCGGATTCGCCCAATATATGGTAGTCCCTAAGGAAATTGTGGAAAACAATGGGCTTGTGGAAATAAACCTTCCCCTTCATATAGGATGTCTCGTAGAACCGCTGTCCTGTGTCCTAAACTCATATGAAGCCTTAGGATTGTCCAAAGGATCAAGCCTACTTATACTCGGTGCAGGCCCCTTGGGACTTATGCACCTTTGCGTGGCGAAGGAAAAAGGAATAAAAGTATGCATCATTGACAGAAACACCCCGAGACTTGAAACAGCTTTAAGCATCTACCCAGAAGCCACAGTTTCATTAAGTCTAAATCAGATAGATGGTGAGTTTGATGCAGCGGTAGTCTGCGCCTTCGCCCCAAAGGAAACAGAAGCCATGCTAAAAAGGATACGAGCAGGTGGTGTTCTCAATCTCTTTGCAGGAGGAAACTGGAGTATCAAAAGCTATTTTACCCCCAATCTCGTTCATTACGGGGAAAGGATTATAA
>WGAU01000027.1 GCA_015494645.1 Aquificota bacterium | reverse complement strand
GGTAAACCTCCGTTCTATTTACTTATCTTTCTATACCATCTCTTGCATCAACGCCTTTTTCCGCGTAGTAGTGGCGGACTTCAATCATCTCCGTTACTAAGTCGGCTCGCTTAACTACCTCTGGATGGGCGTAGCGTCCTGTGAGTATGAGTTCCATGTTTTTAGGTTTATTATTTATCAAATCCAAAACCTGTTCAAGGTTTACAAGTCCAAAGTCCAATGCTACGTTGAGCTCGTCCAGTATGAGAATGTCGTGGCGATTTTCCTCCATGATCTTTTGGGCAAGCTTTATTCCTTCCTGAGCCAAGCGTATATCTTCAGGATCTGGGTTTTCTCTATTTACAAATTCTTCCCTGCCCATTTGGACGATTGTTATGTGATCGGAAAGCATTTCAGCAGTTTTAAGCTCACCGTAAAATATAGATCCCTTCATGAACTGGATTACAAATACCTTCATCCCATGCCCTATGGCCCTGAAGGCAAGCCCGAGGGCAGCTGTGGTTTTTCCCTTCCCGTCTCCCGTATAAACCTGAACGTAACCTTTCTTCAGCTTTTTCATGACATTAGATTCCTTGCTATAACGATTCTCTGTATTTCGGAGGTTCCCTCATAGATGGTGGTTACCCTTATGTCTCTATAGAAGCGTTCAACGGGGAATTCCCTGGAGTAGCCGTAGCCACCGTGGACCTGAACGGCTCTGTAGGCGGCTCTGTTTGCTGCCTCTGTGGCAAAGACTTTTGCCATTGAGGCTTCTTTTGTGAACCTTCCTCCTTTACCAGCGAGGTACTGATCCTTAAGCCACGCAGCTCTGAACACCATTGCCTCTGCGGCTTCAAGTTCTGTAGCTGTGTCGGCTATCATCCACTGTATGGCTTGGAAGTTGGCTATGGGTTGACCGAATTGAGTTCTGCCTTTGGCGTACTTGACCATTTCTTCAAGGCAGGCTCTCATAACACCACATGCCAATGCCCCTATGCCTATCCTTCCTCCGTCTAAGTCGGCGAGCATGATCTTGAAACCGTCTCCCTCGTTTCCCAACAAGTTTTCTGCTGGAACCTTGCAGTCTTCAAAGGCAAGCTCCACGGTGTTGGACCCTCTCTGTCCCATCTTCTTTTCTTCTTTTCCTATGATGAGACCAGGAGTGTCCTTTTCCACAAGCAGTACGCTGATGCCTTTCTTCCCTTTGCTTTTGTCGGTTACTGCCGCTACCATTATGACACCTGCGTAGGCTCCGTTGGTGATGAAGATCTTGCTTCCGTTTATGACATAGTAATCTCCTTCTCTAATGGCGGTGGTTTTGATGCTTCCTGCATCAGAACCAGCCCATGGTTCGGTGAGGGCAAAGGCTGCAGTTACATATTCTCCTGATGCTATCTTGGGTAGATACTTCTTCCTTTGTTTCTCATTGCCGAAGCGCCAGATGCCCTCTGCCACCATGTTGGTTACCGACTGGGTTACCGCTACAGATGCAGAAACCCTGGCCAGCTCCATAATAGCGATGGCAAAGGATATGGTGTCCATTCCGCTACCACCATACTCGGAGGGGATAGTAATGGCGTTGAGTCCAAGCTCGGCGAGCTTCTTATGAATCTCTACTGGGAAGTATTCCTCTTCGTCTATCTTTGCAGCAATGGGAGCTATCTCTTTTTCGGCAAACTCCCTTACCATGTTTTGAAGAAGCTTGTGCTCTTCTTTCAGTTCAAAATCCATGGGCTCCTCCTTTTCCAGTTGTTGCCTTAAGTTTAGACGAAAGCTAAAACAAATTCAATAACACTTAACAAAAGGTTGCAGTGTGGGGCCTTGAGCGGGCCATAAACTTTTTCTAAAGGTAAAAAGACAAAATGGAGGTGCAACAGTGCCTATTTATGAGTATAAATGTACCGAGTGTGGTTTAGAGACGGAGGTTCTAGTGCTGGATGTGTCTTCTTTTAATGAACCTTCGTGTCCGATGTGTGGCCGTGCTATGAAGAGAAAGGTATCGGCCTTTGCTTACAAAGCCGATAGAACCGCTGAAAGGGAAAGAAGTATAATGAAGCTTGCCAGCGATTATCTTAAAGATGGGAAGGTTAAAGATGCGGCCAGATTTATGAAAAAGGCTTCAGAGTATGTTAAAACGGATAAGGTTAAAAGGGCGTCTGAAGCACTGAGTAAAGCGGTTGGAGGGGCAGAGTGAAATATCTTGTTATCGTTTTGTTTGTTAGTGCTTTTTTGTGTTTTGCTTTTATGAAGTCGCAGAGTAGAGAAATATACGACACCTGTGATGGGGTTCAGAAGTTCCATACTGGCAGAGTTCCGCGAATAGGTGGATTGGCTATTTATATTGCATGTTGGGTTTGTGCAGTGGCATTTGTTTTTGCTGGTAAGCCTTTTGTAGGAGAATTTTTTGCCATGCTCGTTTCGGCATCTTTTGTCTTTTTTGCGGGGTTGATGGAAGATTTGAGGAAAAATATTCCTCCCAATACAAGGCTTGTTGCGGCGTTTTTGTCGGGTGCTGCTGCGTATTTTCTTATTCCTGCGAAAATCTTTAGAGTAGATCTTCCCCTTTTTGATTATCTGTTGTCCTATTCTTTGGTGTCCTTCGCTTTTACGGTCTTTGCATTAGCGGGGGTTTCCAACGCATTCAACATTATAGATGGGTTCAACGGTTTGGCTTCGGGAGTGGCCATAATGGTTTTTGGTACCTATGCGTATGTGTCTTTTTTGGTTAACGATAATTTCCTTCTATATGCTTCTTTAGTTATGGTTTTTGCTTTGTTAGGTTTCTTTATCTGGAATTACCCTTTGGGATTTATATTCTTGGGCGATGGAGGAGCCTATTTTGTTGGGTTCATGGCAGGCTTGGTGGGGGTTCTATTGGTGCAAAAACACTTGGAGGTTTCTGCCTGGTTTCCTATGATGCTTCTTGCTTATCCGGTGTGGGAAACTATCTTTTCAATGTTTAGGAGATATAGGAAAAGGATGTTAGTTAGTTCTCCCGATAGGTTGCATCTTCATAGTTTGGTTTATAAAAGAGTTGTAAAGTTAGAAGGTTGTGAGAGTGAATTACAAAAAGTAAAAAGAAACGCTCTAACAGCACCTTATCTGTGGTTTACAGAGCTCTTGTGTGTTGTGCCTTCGGTGCTTTTCTGGCGAAATACTTTCCTTCTGAT
>WGAU01000026.1 GCA_015494645.1 Aquificota bacterium | reverse complement strand
TCCCTGGAAATGTTGAAGGTATATTTAGTAGTAAGAATACACATGGTCACTTTGCAATGCTTTCTTCTATAGGTTTATTATTTGCGTTCCTGAATCAGATCGTAAATAGAAGGTATGTTGCATATTCCAGTCAAACTCTCCACCTGATCCAGTAGGAGTATCCACTCTATGTAACACTCTCTCTGGTTGGGAGCTGGAGATAAATTGTGTAAGTAATACTGAGTATTAAAGAAAAATCTATTTGTGAGGAGGTGCCCCATGAAACAGGCTAACCAAAACACATATCCTTTCTCCCAGCAATGGGTAGAGGAAATGGTAAGGATCATTCAGGACACTGCAGAAAGCCAGGGCATAAAGCCTGCTCTAAGTTACCTGCTACAGACATTCATCAACGCAGTGATGGAAAAAGAAAGGGAAATCTACCTGAAAGAACACTCAGAAAACTCTGCCAATGGCTTATACAACAGAGTCCATGAAAGAAAGCGCTTGAGGCGAATCTGTTTATTCAGCTAACAAACTTGCAGGACAAATGGCTGAGGAAGCCTATGCCTGCAATTAGGGCAGTGTCGTATGAACTGTATCAAAAATTTGTTTCACCTTATGGTGTTGACGTGAGCTTTGGTGGAGGTAAGTCTTGGTCAGAGTGGTTCCTTACACAAAATTTGGTTGGAGGTTCGGGCTCCGGGGTTATTCGATATATCTTTACGCATATGCTCAAACTTTTCTTCGTGATTTTTCCTTTTGTATAGCGCTTATTCAGGATTTCGAGAGTGGGTTCCCTGTCGTCACGATTCTGGAGATGGTTGTCACGGGGATGACACCATGGTGGACGAGGAAATCCGACCGAAGAACAAGTAGACAACCAACAGGAGAACAGCCAACATTATGATTGGTACCCTAATATGTTTATGCCCCATTTAGAGCTTCCTTTTCTGCATGTCTAAAGCGATGACTAGGCTATTCTGAAGAAGTTTTTTTCCTGGCGATGACTTCAACTTTTCCTGCCTTTGCCAACCTTGCTATGAGAAAAATAGCACTCTCCAGGGATATTCCCAGTTTATCCGCTAAAGTTTGTGCAGACACTGTGTCTTGTTCTTCAATAAACTTCGTAGATTCCTGTTCAACCTCTTCTAACCACGTTTCGAACAGACCGCGAAGTTCAGGCGTAGCGTATGCTGCCATCTCGGTGGCTCGTTCGATGGACTGAGTCATTTGTCTGCACATGTTCATGCACATCTCCATGGGAGAGATTCCTCTTTCCATCATTTTCTTCATCATCTCCATAGGGTTCATTTGGAATTCTGCTTTCTTTTCAGTCATTATTTTACCTCCTTACGTCATTTTGTTCTTCCTTACGATTTCCTCAGCTAAGAGGAGAATCTTCTTGACCTCCGGGCTTTTTATGGAGTAGTGCACAAAAGGCCCGCTACGATTAGCTTCAAGCAAGCCGTATTCCCTAAGTATCTTTAGGTGGTGGGATACAAGGCTCTGTTTCATACGCAAAGCTCGGACGATTTCCGACACGTTGCGTGGCTTGTCCATTAGGTATCGCAATATTCTAAAGCGGGACGTCTCTCCCATAATCCTGAGTAAGTCTGATGCATCCTGGTTCAAATGAAGCCTCCTGGTCACAAAGACATATCAATTGTCATTGATATTAACCGCGGTTGATATATCTGTCAAGTTCATCTTGAAGAGTGTGTAACTAAAACTGTACACAAGCTTCTTGGCTGGCGTTTCCTCAATGTTCTGAGCAACTTTCTAAAAAGTTGTTCCAGGCTATCGGATCAGTAATTGGAATGGAAGAAGTCTACCTAAAGCGGTTGCTGTCAGAATTGTACTACTCCCTTTCGTCAAGATCTATTCACTGGATTTTTCGAACATCTTCTCAGCTTGGGCTTGACAAAAAGCTTGAGAGATAGCCGAGAGCAGAAAGATCCACTTCAACCTTGCCAAAGGGTCCCTTAACCAAGTTTTGTGTAAAGAACTGCTATGGGGGTCTATACAAAAGCTCTTCAATTTTTGTACAAATCGTTGTTAGCTACTTAAGGGTTATCTGTTCTATGTTTGAAAGGATTCCTTCGGAATAAACGGCTATGTAAAAGGAAGCGCTGTTCCACAAGGTTAGGCATAGGGAGTTTTGGTTTAGGGGTATTGAGTATATGGAGGTGAGTTCAGGAAAAGGCGCAGCGTAGAGGATATAGTTTTCCGTATTAAAGGTACTGCTCCATTTCAAGCATATTTGGCTATCTTCCTGATAAATGTTTAACCAGATGTGCTTTGGGTTTGAGCAGGTGCTTTCCTGAAGTACATTTACCCCAGCAGAGTGAGCAACGCATAGGTTGGGGTAAGTTATACCGTTGCAACCGCATACAGGTAGGTGTAGTTGTGTGCAAACTTCTGGTTTCTTTGTACAGGTTCCAATAGGATCTCCACAGTTGTTTTTAAGGCAGAATTCACCTGGTAGGCATTGGGAGTTATCTGAACATTTGGGGTAGTGGAGATGTATTTTAGGATGGTAGGAGTAGTCGCAGCTTTTGAAAAAGGTTCCGTCAAGTTCTTTGTTGAACACAACTGTTTTTATGCCTTCCTCTTTTGCCCTCTCGCATAGTTTTGCGAAGCCAAGGGCTGTGGTGAACTCTGGTAGGTACTCGGCGTTAAAGACAGGTTTCCCTGCCTCAATAAAAGGTGTGAGTTTGTCGCATTCGTTGTACTGATGACATTCTTCGTTTAGGGCAAAGTTAAAATAAGGAACAAGTTCGTGTATCTGTTCTAAATCGTTTTTAAGACCTATCAGTAACCCTCTTTCCTTTGCAGCTTGTGCTAAGAATTTGTTGTATTCAATCTGGTCTTGATAGGTTATGTTGAATCCAGTGTTGTGCAGGTAAGCATCAACATTGTCTGGCTCAACTCCGTGGCATCCTTTTTCAACTGCAAGATCAAGGCGAGACAGCATGATTTCTCTTGCTTTTGCGCTGTTTATATTGATCCACCTTTCTCCTTCCCATTCTTCAAGGGGATTTCCCAAGATGTCCTCTGTAAAATTGGCTGCATCGGGGCGCCAGTCTTCGTATGTACCGGCGCTGAAGTAACATATAACTATTTTGCCCCTGGCTTTGAGTTGCTCAATGATCTCTTTGGGAGTGTCAAATAGATCAACATCGTAAAGGTCAGCTGGAACGTCGGTTTTCAGATTGCCAGTAAGTTGCCAGTAGAATGTGGTGTTTGAAGAAAGTTCCACAGCATAGGATGCGCTTGTAAGTATCAGGAATAAAGTGAAGATACTTAAGAACCTCATGTTTTTACTCCTTTGTGTATCTGATTCGGGGATCAATAAGGGCATATGTTATGTCGGCGAGGAGATTGCCTAAGAGGGTTAGAACCGCTCCTATAGTGAGGATGCCCATAATAGTTGGGTAGTCTCTGGCCATGGCCGCTTCGTAAAATAGCTGTCCCATCCCTGGTATAGCAAATATGGTTTCAAATATTACGCTTCCCCCTATGAGACCGGGAACTGAAAGTCCCAAGAGGGTTATTATGGGCATAAGGGCGTTTCTAAAGGCATGTTTCATTATCACCGTTCTTTCCGGCAGTCCCTTTGCCCTTGCAGTGGTTATGTAGTCTTGGTGTAGTACCTCTAACATGCTTTGTCTCATGTACCTTGAAAAGCCAGCCAGTCCTCCAAAGGCGCTGATGAAGACAGGTAGGATTAGGTGTTTTACCCTATCCATAAACAGTGCCAATCCTGATAGATTCCCTACATTTAGGCTTTCAAGCCCCGATATGGGAAGGAGCCTGAGTTTTATTCCTAAGAGTATCATGAGAAGGAGGGCTAACCAGTAGCCTGGCATGGAGAATCCTATAAACACAAGAACAGTTAAGCCCTTGTCAAGGACGGAGTTTCTTTTTACGGCGGAGATGATTCCTATGGGTATGGCAAAAATCAGTATGAGCGTTAGAGAAAGAACGTTTATCAGCAGTGTGATGGGTAGCCTTTCTTTTATCTTTTCCATTACAGGCTTTCCGTCGACAAAAGATCTGCCGAAGTCAAGTTTTGATATGCGTCTCAGCCATGTGAGGTATTGCTGGTATAAGGGTTTGTCCAGTCCGTAGAGCCTTTCCAGTTTCTTCAGGGCTTCTGGTTTTACCTTTGGATTGAAGGCTCCTTCGTAGAAGGTGGGATTGCCGGGAGCCAATCGTATGACAAAGAAAGTAATGAGGGTTATTCCTAAAAGTAGTGGTATGCTGTTAACAATTCTGAAAAGTATATACCTCACCATTAGGGGTTGATATATTGGTGTACAAGGACTATTTCAAGATAGGCGCTGACTCTATTGAAATTGCTGGTGAAAGTATGTAAAGGCAAGTTTCCAGATTTTTATGGCTGGAGGGATGGGTATGTTTGCCATTGTTGAGACGGGAGGTAAGCAATACGTTTTGCAGGTGGGAGATATTGTTCGGGTTGAGAAGCTCCCGTATAATGAAGGGGAAGAGATAGAGCTTGATAAGGTTCTTTTAGTGGAGGGAGAGGAGAGAAGGGTAGGGAAGCCCTATGTGGAAGGGGCTAAAGTTGTGGCAAGGGTGTTGAGGCATGGTCGTGGTCCCAAGATTATAGGGATGAAGTTCAAGCGTAGAAAGAACTACCGCAGGAAATGGGGCCATAGGCAATGGTTTACCGAACTTGAGATCTTGGAAATAAAGGCTTAGGAGGTGCCCTATGGCGCATAAAAAAGGTGTTGGCAGTTCCAAAAACGGAAGGGATAGCATATCAAAAAGGTTAGGGGTTAAAAGGCACGATGGTCAGTTTGTGAAGGCAGGAAACATTTTGGTGCGTCAGAGGGGAACAAAGTTTTATCCCGGTGATAATGTTGGTATGGGAAGCGATTACACCCTCTTTGCTAAAATTGATGGTATTGTGCGTTTCATATCCAGAAGGGGAAGGAAATACGTCTGCGTGTATCCCGCTTCCGCTTAAGTTATGCGTGAATGTTTGTTGACAGGGTCAAGATATACGTCAAAGCAGGTGATGGTGGGGCTGGTTGTGTAAGTTTCAGGAGGGAAAAGTACGTTCCTAAAGGCGGTCCTGATGGTGGAGACGGGGGAAGGGGAGGGGACGTAATCTTAGAAGTGGATCCTCACCTAAACACGTTAATTGATTTCAAGTACAAACCCCACTACAGAGCCAAAAACGGGGGGCATGGTAAGGGCAAGAGGATGAAAGGAAAGGATGCCCCCCCTTTGATCCTAAAGGTTCCTCCGGGCACGGTGGTTAAAGATGTCGAGACGGGAGAAGTGCTGGCGGATCTGACGGAACCTCACCAAAGGTTTGTGGTAGCCAGAGGTGGAAGAGGTGGTAGGGGTAACGTTCATTTTGTGAAGCCTTGGAGGCAAGCCCCGAGGGTGGCGGAACCCGGGGAAAAGGGTGAGCAAAGGTGGATCCTCTTGGAGCTCAAGCTGATAGCCCATGTGGGGCTTGTGGGGTTGCCCAATGCAGGGAAGTCTACCCTTCTTTCCAGAATCACCCATGCAAAGCCTGCTATAGCTTCATATCCTTTCACAACTTTGTATCCCGTTCTCGGTGTAGTGAAAGTGGGAGACTACGAGAGTTTTGTTGTGGCGGATATTCCCGGGATAATAGAGGGAGCTCATAGAGGAGCGGGGCTTGGGCTGGATTTTCTCAGGCATATTGAGAGGACCAAGGTTATACTTCAGCTTGTGGATATGTCAGGCTGGGAGCATAATCCTTTTAAAGCTTTTGAGGTTGTGGATAGGGAGCTGAAGGAGTACGGCCGTGGCTTAGAGGACAGGCCCAGGATAGTGGTGGGAACCAAGATGGACATAGTGCAGGATATGGCATTTGTGGAGAAGTTTAGAGAGTTTGTTGAGGGAAAAGGCTTTCAGTTTGTTCCCGTTTCTGCGGTGATGGGTCAAAATCTGGATCTTCTTGTACGAAAGACATGGGAAATGCTGAAGGGAGAATCTGCAAGCTATGGGGAAGGAGAAAAAGCGGAGAGAGCTTCTTAGCCGTCCTTTGAAGAGGGTTTTGGTAAAGGTAGGGTCTGGAGTTATAGCGGAGCTTGAGGGGGGCCTTAAAGAGGACAAGGTTCAGGGCGTTGTGGAAGATGTGATCTTCTTAAAGGAGAGGGGAATAGACGTCATCCTTGTTTCTTCTGGAGCGGTGGCCTGTGGTATGTCCATTCTCGGGATAAAGAGGAGACCTGTAGAAATTCCCAAAAAGCAGGCACTGGCTGCTGTTGGTCAGGCCCACCTTATAAGGACTTATGAGAAGTACTTCAACAGAGCGGGCTTTAATGTGGGGCAGGTGCTTCTTACTAAGGATGATGTGGAAAACAGGAAGAGGTACTTGAACGCTAAGAACGCCATAAACGAGCTTTTGAGGATGGGCATAGTTCCAATAGTAAATGAAAACGATACGGTTATGGTGGAGGAGATAAAGTTTGGCGATAACGATCGGCTCTCGGCACTTGTTGCCATCATGATGGATGTAGATTTTGTCTTTATCCTTTCTACTGTTGATGGTTTATACACCGCTGATCCCGCGAGAGATAGCGGGGCTAAGCTGATAAGTGTTGTGGACTGTTCAAGGGAGGATCCTTTTGCTATCTGCTCTGTGGGAGGTTCTTCTTTTTTTGGAACTGGTGGGATGGCGTCAAAGCTTGTGGCTGTGTCTCAGCTTGCCTCTTCGGGGATTCCTTCCATTGTGGCCAGAGGGTCAAAGGGGATTATTAGAAGGATACTTGAGGGGAAAGAGGTAGGGACCCTTTTCCTTCCTGTTGATAAGAGGGTTGTTGGCAAAAAGCGTTGGTTGGCCTTTGCTACCCATCCTGCTGGTAAGCTTATAATAGACGATGGGGCTTATGTGGCCATAACGAAAAGGGGAAAAAGCCTCTTGCCTTCTGGGATACTGGACGTTGAGGGTAGATTTGACAGTGGAGATGTGGTGAGCTGTGTCACCGTTGATGGCAGGGAGGTGGCGAGAGGCTTGACTAACTACTCTTCTGAAGAGCTGGTCAGAATAAAAGGACATAAAACCTTTGAGATAGAGGAGATTTTAGGATATAAAACTTCCGATGAGGTTATACACAGGGACAATTTGGTGGTGTGTGAGGGCTTGAAAGTGGATACTGTTGTAGGAGGGGAGAATGGCATCGGGGGATATTAGAAAGTATGTGGTTGAGGCTGCTGAGAGAGCCAAGAAGGCACACAGGATGTTGGCGTCTCTTTCAACAGACGTTAAAAACAGGGCGCTTAATCTTATGGCAGATAGGATTGAGGCGGAGGCTGAGCTTATAAAGCAGGAGAACCTCAGGGATCTTGAGGCTGGCGAGGAGAGAGGCCTTTCTAAGGCTATGTTGGATAGGCTTCTCCTAAACAACAGAAGGATCAAAGCCATGGCAGATGGTTTAAGAGAGATTGCTTCTCTTCCCGATCCGGTGGGAGAGATAGTGAAGATGTGGAAGCGCCCTAATGGATTGATGGTTGGAAAGATGAGGGTTCCTTTGGGGGTTGTGGGAATCATATACGAGTCAAGGCCCAACGTTACCGCAGATGTTGCTGGGCTTTGTGTGAAGTCGGGCAATGCGGTGTTGTTGAGGGGAGGTTCCGAGGCCATAAACTCCAACAGGGTGATAGTCAGGATACTGAGAGAGGCCTGTAAAGAAGCCGGGGTACCTGAAGATGTGGTTTCCTTTATAGATTCTACTGACAGGGAAGCGGTTAATGTCATGTTGCAACTTGAGGAGTACATAGATCTCATTGTTCCGAGAGGCGGAGAGGGGTTAATAAGGTTTGTGGCTGAGAATTCAAGAATTCCCGTGGTTTACCACTATAAAGGTGTGTGCCACACTTATGTGGACAAATACGCTGATCTAAGGATGGCGGAGGAGATCTGCTTCAATGCCAAGGTGCAAAGGCCTGGAGTGTGCAACGCCATGGAAACCATGCTGGTTCATAAGGATGTAGCTGAAAAGTTCCTCCCTTCCATGTGCGATCGCTTTAGAGAGGCGGGGGTTGAGATAAGGGGTTGTCCCCGCACTTGCCAGATAGTACCGTGGGCTAAGCCTGCTACTGAGGAGGACTGGTACGAGGAGTATCTTGATCTTATACTCGCGGTTAAAGTGGTGGGTAGTCTTGAAGAGGCTATTGAGCACATTAACACCTATGGCTCGCACCATTCCGATGCTATCGTCACAGAGAACTACGGGAGAGGAATGAGGTTCTTGAGAGAAGTGGATTCTGCTGCGGTTTACATAAATGCTTCAACGAGGTTTACCGATGGCTACGAGTTCGGCTTAGGAGCGGAGATGGGAATCTCCACTCAGAAGTTGCATGTTAGGGGGCCCATGGGCCTTGAGGATCTGACATGTTGCAAGTACGTAGTTCTTGGTTGTGGGCATGTGAGGGAGTGAAGTGATGGGAGATATAGAAAGATTGGGCATATTCGGCGGGACCTTTAACCCTATACATGTGGGTCATTTGATAGCGGCGGAGAATGTTAGGGATAGGTTGGGCTTGGATATGGTTCTTTTTATTCCTGCCAACATCCCTCCCCACAAGTCTGTGGACGTGGCTCCTTCAAAAGATAGATTAGAAATGGTGCGTCTTGCCACGAAGGATAACCCTTTGTTTGGTATTTCCGATATTGAGCTTAGAAGAGATGAGAAGTCTTACACTATAGATACCCTGTGGGAGATAAAGTCCCAAACGGATGCTGAGCTCTTTTTTATCATAGGCTCTGAGGCCTTTATGCAGATACATACTTGGAGGGCTCCTGAGCAGATTTTTACCATGACCAATTTTATAGTTATGGAGAGGCCTGGCAGGATAGTGGGAGCGGGAGACTTTGAGGACTACCTGAGAGAGCTGGAGACACGGCTCCCCTTTGTTATCTATAGGGGATGCGAAAAGCTTGATGAAATTAGCATATTTACCTTAGAATCGGAGAAGATGGAGTCCAAGATATACCTTACTCCAGTTATCCATATTGATATATCGTCAACTATGATAAGAAAGTATATCAGGGAGGGGAAAAGTATAAAGTATCTCGTACCCAAAGAGGTGGAGAGTTACATCAAGGAAAAGGGACTGTATAGATGAGCTTAGAGGAAAAAGTACAGCTTATAAAGAAGGCTATAGAGGATAAAAAAGGTAGGGATATAAAAGTGTTAGATCTTCGAGAGTTTAACACGGTATGTGATGTTTTTGTTATATGCACCGTGGAT
Organism: Aquificota bacterium; assembly: GCA_015494645.1. GTDB lineage: Bacteria > Thermosulfidibacterota > Thermosulfidibacteria > Thermosulfidibacterales > Thermosulfidibacteraceae > Thermosulfidibacter. The sequence continues at coordinate 6,533 of WGAU01000026.1, read as the reverse complement.
ATTCCCTTGCAGGCGAGGGCTGTGGCTGATGAGATAGATTATCAGTTTTCCAGTAGGGGTGTTTATCCGCTGTCCGTTGAGGGATACGAGAATTCCGAATGGCTTCTGATGGATTATGGGGATGTGGTGGTTCATATCTTTACCGAATCTGCTCGGATTTTCTACGATCTTGACAGATTGTGGGATGATGCTCCTGAGTTCTGTTTAACAGAAGTTGGAGGATAGCATGTTCAGGGTGCTTTTGGCTGTGGCCTTTTTTATGGTGATTTTTGTCTATTTGACCCTTATGAATCCCCAACCTGTCACCGTGGTTCTCAGTAAGGGTTTTTCCTTTACTGTGCCTATGGCTGTGCTTCTGGTGGTTTCGGTGGCTGTAGGTTTTGTGGCGGCTTATGTTGCAAACTTGCTGAAAGATATAAGGCTTATGGCTCTGACCAGTGCCTTGAAAAGGCAAGGAAGGGTTAAAGAGAAGATGACAGAGGCCTTCTTGGTGAAGGAAAGCTTCTCTTCAAAGGCGGCACAGAAGTTCCTTGAGGTTTCTAAAGTGGGAAAGGATCCTTACATGGTGTCCCTTTATGGGAGGCTTTTAAGAGAGAACGGAGATTTGGAACAAGCCAAGGAGCTTCATTCTGATCTCAAGATGGATCAAGGAGAAGCCCTTTTTGAAGCGGAGTTTTTGAGAGATCTCTTTGAAGAGGGTAGATTCAGCGAGATAGTGGCTATAGTTAAGGACATTCCCAAAGACAAGTTAAGCTTTTCTATTCTCAAGGTGGCTGTTGATGCAGCCTTGAAGATAGGGGAATGGTCCTTTGCTTCGGTTATGGCGGAAAGGATTTTCAAGTTGGCGCCTTGTGAGACTACGGAGAAGTTTTTTTTGGGGGTCAAGACAGAGGAGCTTTACTCTTTAAGGGATGTGAAGGGTTTAAGGAAGCTTCTAAAGAAGAGGTCGGATTTTGTCCCGGCTATTGATGCCCTTGTGAAGCTTGGGGATACTGCCTATGTTGTAGAGGCTCTGAGGAAGGCTTACAGGGAGACAAAGGATCCGTCCTTTCTCTTTTGGCTTATAGATATTGTGATTAAAAAGGAGGGAGCGGATCCTAAGAGAACTATGGACTTTATAAGCAAGACAGCTTCTCAGGAGGATAGCAGGGCTGCTTTGGTCAAAGGTTATCTTTATGCAGAGGTGGGAATGTACGAAGAGGCTCTTAAAGCAGTGGAGGAGGTTAAAGAAGGAAAGTCTCTTTGCAGGTATGTAAGGTACAAAGCCCTTAAGGGGTTGGGGCGTTACGAAGAGGGATGTCAAGAAGCAGACGAGGTGGCTAAGAGAGGTGCTTTTGTTTATATCTGTGGCCTTTGTGGTTACACCTCTTCCCATTTGTCTCCTAAGTGCCCTTCCTGCGGTGGTTATGATACTCTCAGACTAAAAGTTAACGGTGAAGTTTAGATACGTAGCGAGGGATCTTTCTGGAGATCAGATTGAAGGGACCATTGAGGCTGGAAGTCCCAAAGAGGTTGCTTCTATCCTAAGGGAAGAAGGATTAATTCCGTTAACCATAGAGCCTGTAAGGGGCCTTTTTGATCTTTCGGTTAAGTTCAATCCGTTTCGCAGGGTTTCCTTAAAGGAACTTACCTTGATGACCAGGCAGCTTGCCGCCATGGTGGGAGCCGGTATCTCTCTGCCTGTAGCCCTCAAGGCCATAGCAGCCCAAATAAGGAACCGTTACTTCAAAGAGGTGCTCTCCGGGGTGGTGGACAGTGTTGAGGCTGGAATGAAGTTTTCCGATGCTCTTAAGAATTATCCCGATGTGTTTCCTCCTCTCTATGTGAGCATGGTTGAGGCTGGTGAAACTACTGGTGATCTGGATATTATGCTGAGGAGGTGGTCTTTCTCCGCTGAAAAGGTGCTTGCCCTTAGAAGAAAGGTTAGAAACGCTATGATCTATCCTGTTGTGGTATTAGTCATGGCCATAGGAATTTTCATCTTCCTTCTGGTAAAGGTAGTTCCCACTTTTACGAAGATATTTAAAGAGAGCGGGGTGGAGCTTCCTGCCCTTACACAGTTTGTTATTGCTCTCAGTGATTTGGTTAAATACAGTTTTCAGTACATTATGCTTGGTATTTTGGTTTCTTTTGTGGTTTTCTTTGTAGCTTTGAGATTTGAACGCTTTCGCTACTTCTGGGACGGTTTTAAGCTGAGAGTTCCCCTTTTTGGCAACCTCATAAAGAAAACGGCTGTGGCTCGTTTTGCAAGAACCATGTCTACTATGCTCAGGAGCGGTGTCAACATTATGGATGGCTTGGAGATAGTGGCAAGGACTTCGGGTAACAAGGTGCTTGAGGCTGGGCTTATGGAGGCTAAAGAGAAGATAGCGCGGGGAGAGATGCTTTCAGAAGCTTTAAAGGAGAATCCCATTTATCCTCCTCTGGTGATAGAGATGGTAGCGGCTGGGGAAAAGACCGGTGGTCTTGATGAGATGCTGGAAAAGGTAGCGGAATTTTACGAAGAGGAAGTAGACGCAGCAGTTGAAGCCTTGACCACTATGATAGAGCCTCTCATGCTCATAATAATAGGTGGTATGGTGGGAACCATTGTAGTGGCCCTTTATCTTCCTATATTTAAACTGGGAGCCACGGTGCATTGACAGCTCTTTTTTATTTTTCCGTTGTTGGACTACTTGCCGGTTTTCTTTCTGGTCTGCTTGGGATAGGTGGGGGCATAGTTATGGTTCCCTCTTATCTCTTTCTTTTTCCTAAGTTAGGGCTGCATGAAGAGTTTTATGTGCACATGGCCATGGCTACCAGTCTTTCCTGTGCTTTCTTTTTCACCTTTTCAGGGTCTTTAGCACATTTGAGATTGGGAAATGTTTCTCTCTCTGCGATTTTCCCTTTGGCTTTGGGTGGTGTGCTGGGTGCTTTTATGGGATCTTGGCTTGCGGGCTTCGTTCCGGGATTATTCCTCAAAAAACTTTTTGCTATTTTTCTTTTCTTTTCAGCTTTTCGCCTTGCTTTTTTTGAACCTAAGGAGGGCAGAAGCATCTTGGAAAGAACCAAAGGTTTGTTTTTTGGAGTGGGTCTTCTATCGGGAGTGGTTGCGTCTTTTTTCGGGGTTGGAGGAGGTGTAGTAGCGGTTCCTACCCTGATATTCATGGGATTTTCTCCTGTGGAGGCGGTCGGTACGTCAAGCACTCTTCTTCCTTTTATCACTTTCTTTGCTGCGTTGGGCTATGTCTTTGGAGGATTAAAAATAGTGGGGGTGTCAAAGCACACTTTGGGGTTTGTTTACATCCCTGCGCTTTTTGTGGTGGTGCCTTTTGGGGTAGTAGGGGCTCAATTGGGAGCGAGGCTGTCTGGTAGCGTGCCCAAAAAATTGCTGCGCAGGATGTTTGCTTGCCTGTTGATTGTGGTTGCTGTAAGGATATTCTTCAATTAATAGGAGGTGGGTTATGGAAGAGAAGGTGAAAGAAGCTATTGAGAAGATACGTCCCTATCTTCAAGCGGACGGAGGGGATATTGAGTTGGTTGAGGTGACCTCCGACGGTCAGGTGAAGGTACGTTTGACAGGAGCTTGTCATGGTTGCCCCTTTGCTCAGATTACCCTCAAACAAGGGGTTGAGAATGCGTTGAAGAAGATGGTGCCAGAGGTGAAAGAGGTTGTAGCTCTTTAGTTATCAGTTAAAGGTGCTTTCGGTCCTTTTGAGAAACAGACTTGTTCTTTTGGGTTTGGTTATTGTTTTTGTGGTGGTCTTTGTAGCTATTTTTGCGCCTTTAATAGCGCCTTACGATTACGCCGCTATAAATCCTAAGGAAGTGTTGATGCCCCCTTCCCTTAAGCATCCTTTTGGCACTGATCATTTGGGAAGGGATGTGCTAAGTAGGGTCATATGGGGAGCCAGGGTTTCGGTGGAAGTTGGCGTAGTCTCGGTGGGTATATCCGTACTGGTGGGTACCCTTTTGGGGGCTGTGGCAGGCTACTTTGGTGGATGGATAGATGAGATCATAATGAGATTTGTTGATATAATGCTGTGCTTTCCTACATTCTTTCTGATACTTGCGGTTATTTCTGTGTTGGAGCCAAGTATTGTAAATATTATGGTGGTTATAGGCCTTACCTCTTGGATGGGAGTTGCCCGTTTGGTTAGGGCAGAGGTGCTTTCCCTCAGGGAGAGAGAGTTTGTTCTGTCTGCCAAAATTTCAGGTCTTTCCCATTGGAAGGTAATAGCCAAGCATATCATTCCCAATTCCATGGGACCTGTTCTTGTGGCTGCCACTTTAGGGGTAGGCTCTGCGGTTTTGGTGGAAAGCGCCTTGAGTTTTTTAGGAATCGGAGTTCAACCTCCTACTCCAAGCTGGGGAAGTATTTTAGCATCAGGCAAAGATACTATACAGATAGCTTGGTGGCTTTCCTTTTTCCCGGGCTGCGCCATTTTGATAACGGTTTTGGGATGTAATCTTTTGGGTGAGGGATTAAGAGATGTCTTGGATCCGAGGTTGAGGGGAAGTGAAAAGTGAGGCTCTTGGCTGTTCTGTTGCTACTTACTTTGATCTCATGTGCCTATCGTGGTGTTGGAAGTACTGAGAGTGCCCTTTTGGAAAAGTATAAGATCCACTTGGAGTTAGCACAGGCTCACCTGAGGGCTTCAGACTTCAAGCAGGCTTATGTTGAAGCTCTAAAAGCTAAAGAGATCAGAGAATCTCCAGAAGTTTACAACCTTTTAGGGCTTGCTTTTATGGGGTTGGATGATGTGATGGGGGCTAAGGATTGGTTTTTGAAAGCTGTGTCTTTGGACGATAATTTTTCCCCTGCTTGGACCAATCTTTCCGCGTGTTATTTGAGACTTAAAGATTACGGAAAGGCTCTTGAGGCGGCTAAGAAAGCCCTTGACAACCCGTACTATCTTTTTCCAGAGAGGGCTTACTACAACATGGCTGAGGCATACTTTGCCATGGGGCGGAATAGAGAGGCGTTGGATGCTTTGAACAAGGCTATAAGGTACAACGTTCGCTACGCTCCTGCTTATGAAAGGTTGATGGACTACTATTTAAAAAAAAGGGACTTCGCATCTATAAAGAATTTGTTGTATGATGCAAAGGCGGCTGGAGTTGAAAGTCCGGGTGTAATTTTCTTCAATGCCTTGATGATGATAAGGGAAGGGGACGTGGAGGGGGCAAAAAAGATGCTTAAGGGTTTGGTCAAAGACTACCCTTCCACATCTTGGGCTAAAAGGGCTTACGTCTATCTGAACAGCTTGGAGTGAAAGGTGCCCTTATATTTGGATAATCTTGCACTATTGAAGGAAAGGGTTGAAGAGCTTTACGAGGTTCTGTCCAACTGTAGATTGTGTCCGAGGGAGTGTGGTGTTAACAGATTCAGAAAGGTGGGTTACTGTAGGGCACCTGCCCAGCTTGCGGTTTCTTCCTACGGTCCCCATTACGGGGAGGAGCCGCCTCTGGTGGGTTTGGGAGGATCGGGAACCGTCTTTTTTACCTTTTGCAACCTTCTGTGTGTTTTCTGTCAAAACTACGATATTTCCCACTTAGGCTACGGCGAGGTTATAGGCGAAGAGGAGTTGTGTGAGTTTATGCTTTCCCTTCAGAGAAGGGGATGTCATAACATAAACTTGGTTACTCCCACTCATTATGTTCCCAATATATTAAAGGCTCTATATAAAGCTGCCCTGAAGGGCTTGAAGATACCTGTGGTTTACAACTGTGGTGGGTACGAGTCGTTGTGGGTTATCAAGAAACTTGATGGTTTGATAGATATATACATGCCTGATATAAAGTTCTTTGATAAAAGCTCTTGTGAGAGGTTTCTCAATGCGCCTGATTATCCAGGGGTTGTGAGGGAAGTTGTAAAGGAGATGCACAGACAGGTGAGTGATTTGGTGGTTGAGAATGGGTTGGCCGTGAGGGGCCTTTTGATAAGGCATCTTGTTATGCCGGATCATGTGGAGGATTCAAAGAGGATACTTGAATTTGTAGCATCTCTTTCAAGGGACAGCTATGTAAATATAATGTTTCAGTATCGCCCTTTGTTTAAAGCATCTCAGCACAGGGAAATTGCCAGAAGGCCTTATCTTTGGGAGTATCAAGAGGTTGTGAGATACGCTGAGAAGCTGGGTCTCTGGAGGGGATTTGGTGGAAGGGAATAGATGCGAGGCCAAGATCAAAGAACTTTTTGAAGCTATATACGGTCGTTACTCTTCGTTGGAAGAGTTTGTTGAAGATGCCAATGTTCCTCTCTCTTTTCTTGAGGCTCTTGAGAGACGGAATTGGGAATCGTTGCCGGAGATGGTTTATGTGAAGGCTTTCCTCAAGAAAATATGTGTTAAGCTGGGGCTTGATGCAGAGGAGATGATTCGGGCTGTATCTGAGTGTGTGTCTGATAAGGAAATTAAGCCTGAGATAGTGTCCATTCCGGTTAAGAGGAGCACATTAAGGGTGGGCATTGGAAAGTTTACCTTTGCTTTTGTTCTTGTTCTTTTGCTGCTTTCTGCTTTTTTTGTGTACAAGATATTAAGGGTGGGAAGGGT
>WGAU01000025.1 GCA_015494645.1 Aquificota bacterium | reverse complement strand
GTTATGTGTTCACAGGGGTGCCATGCGGACTATGTGGAAGGTTCCAGCAGGTTCCATTTTAGGTTCCAACAGCAATGTGAAGAGGTGTTACAATCAAACATCCTCAAAATTAAAATCCTTTGTTTTCAGTATGTTAACAACACTAATAGCACAGATGGAACTCGCTAAAACACGCTGGCTAAGGACTTTGGATCCGCGATCCCAGGTTCGAATCCTGGCGCCCCAGCCAAATTTTTTACATTACAAAAGACTGGCTGAAAGCTGGACGCTATCAAGCAGTTAGAGTATCCAAAGCTTCTAAAAATAGTCGCAGAGTTTGCTCACTCCCAGCTAGGGAAGAATTACATCCTCAACACAAGGCCTATTAAAAACTCAGAACTTATTGAGCGTAGCTACCAAGAAGTAAGGGAAGCCATTCTTTTTTTAGAGACAGAAGGAGAATTCTCTTTTGCTGAACTGGAAGATGTTCAGGATTTGCTTAAGGTTGCTAAAGTTGAAGGTTCTGTTTTAACTCCAGACAAGATGCTAAAAGTTAAGAAACAGCTGACTATAGCTAATCTCTCACGATACAAGTTGTCAAACCCAAATTTCCCCGCATTATCCAAAATCGTTAAAGATATTTCTCCCATTTCAGAGCTACTTGATAGTTTCACGGGGGTGTTTGACGAATCGGGTCAGATTAAAGACTCTGCATCAGAGGAGCTTTTCCGAATAAGATCCAGTCTGCGAGCCTTGAAGGGAGAAGCCACCTCCAAGCTAAGAAAGTTTATAAACAACCCTGCCATTTCCAAGAACCTTGCCGATAGGAATATCCATATCAGAAACGATCGCTATGTTGTCGCAGTGAGGGCCGAAAAAGTTCCTGCTCTAAAGGGCATGGTGATTGATGTGTCCTCCTCAGGAAAAACTGTATTTTTTGAACCTGAGATTATAGTTTCTATAAACAATAAAGTTGCATTGTGGAAGGAGAAAGAATTACGGGAAATAAGGCGTATTCTAAGACAGATAACATCCAGAATAGGCTACCATGCAAGGGCACTGACGGAGAATCAACAGATACTTGCCTACTTGGATGCGCTCTTTGCCAAGGCACGCTTTGCCCTTAAATACAGAGCTAATGTTCCAAAAGTAGGAAAGGAAGCAAAGATACGAATCGTACAGGGGATGCATCCTATCCTCTATAGAATAAAGAAGGGTGAAACGGTGCCAATGGATCTGGAACTGGGTCAATCCTTTAGGACACTTGTGATTACTGGACCCAACACAGGCGGTAAAACAGTGGCTCTAAAAACCGTGGGGCTTCTCACCTTAATGGCCATGTCTGCAATTCCCGTTACCGCAAGTGCTGATAGCTTTTTCGGTGTATTTGACAAGGTGCTGGTAGATATTGGGGATGAACAGGCTATAGAAAGCAGTCTTTCCACCTTCTCCTCTCACATTGTTAGAATAAAGGAGATTGTTGAGCTAGCAAATAGAAGAAGCCTCGTATTAATAGACGAGCTTGGGACAGGTACCGATCCAGAGGAAGGAAGCGCTTTAGCATTGGCCATAGTTGAACATCTGCACCAGAAAGGGTCTATAAATGTAATAACAACCCATCATGGAGAGCTAAAACTCCTTGCCTACTCAACACCTGGTATGGAAAACGCCTCGGTTGAATTTGACGTTGATTCGCTTAAGCCAACATACAGACTGTTGGTTGGCATCCCCGGTGAAAGCAACGCCTTTGTTATAGCTGAAAGATTGGGGCTGAAAGCGGAAATAGTGGAAAGGGCGAAACAGATAAAAGGTGAAAGGCTAAAAGGGAAAGGAGAGATAATAGAGTGGATTATCAGTGCCAAGAGAGAAGTGGAAAAGAGCTTAGAAGAGGCAAGAAGCCTAATGATCAAAGCCGAGGAAAAGCTTAAAGAAGCAGAAATTGAAGCCAATCGCATAAAAGAAGAGGCCCTGACAGAAGCACTCAAAATTGTGGAGGAAGCAAAAAGCAGCATAAAAAGTGCTAAAAAAGAAAGCTCACACAAGATTGTGCAGGTAGCAAACGAAGTTAGAAGAAGAATGATTAAGGAGAAAGAAGAAAAGGTCAAAAGTCACTTAGAAGAAGGCGCAATTGTAGAAATCCCTTCCTTTAACCTGAAAGGAAGGGTTGTGCAGGTAAAGGGTAGAAAAGTTGAAGTGGACACTGGAAAGATGAAAATGACAGTTCCTATTGTCTCGGTTGTACCAACAGGAGAAAAGGTATCCCCTGAAAAAGAATCAAGTAGGGAAATCTCTGTGAGCATTGAAAGGGAAAGAGAACTTTTTTTCCCTGAGCTGAATCTTATTGGAAAAAGGGTGAACGATGCCATTTCCGAACTTGAGCGCTTTTTGAACGATGCAACTCTGTTGGAGATCAAAAACTTGAAGATTATTCATGGCAAAGGTCAAGGTATACTGAAAAAAGCTGTTCATGAATATTTAAAAGATCATCCCCTCGTAAAGTCCTTTCGTTTAGCCGATGAACGAGAAGGCGGAAGCGGAATCACTTTAGTAGAGCTGGTATGGTAAATATACTGTGTACTGCTCCTCATGAGTCAAGACAAAAAAATAAGGGACTTTCGTAAGTCCTCGGTCAAGTACCCAATTTCCTGTAAAAAGAGTGACCACATCATCAAACTCCAACAACCTCTTCTTCCTCAACCTCTAAACCAAGCTCTTTTCTTAGCCTGTCCAAATGCTCCAAATCCCTTTCAGTAAACCTAACCC
>WGAU01000024.1 GCA_015494645.1 Aquificota bacterium | reverse complement strand
TCTCAATGGCTTTTGAAGCTGAAGGGGTGTAAGCTCTGAGGGACACGGTGTTACCTTTTATATTTAAGTATCTGATTTTAGTGCCTTCTGGTAAAGCTTGACTGAGTTTATAGATTACATCGATTGGATCTATACCTTTGAACAGGCTTTTTGTTTCTTCTAAGTCTGTTTCAAGCTTTTTAGTTTCATCTTGAAGTCTGTTGATTTCGGAAAGCTCCTTCCTAACAGCAGAGAGTCTGGAATTGAGAGCTTCAACCTCTTTTTTTCGTTCAATGTATGTGTTTAATTGCACTGATAGCATTACAGTTAAAAGAAGTGCTATTGAAACAAGCACATGGTTGAGGCTGATTTTTCCTTTCTTTTTTCTAATGTCTATGTGAAAAATTATAATCTCTTCTGGCTTTGGATACATGTTAATATTAGCAAGGTCTGAAGGAGCTATCTTATGGGATTTCTTTGCCGGAAAGTTATAATTTGTGCTTTTGGGCACAAAAAAGATGTCCCTTAAGTTTCCTTCTATAAAAACAGCTATTTCTATTCCATCAGCCCATTCTACTACTATTTCGCCAGTTTTCACTTCTTCAGTTTTTGCAAAGAGCAGAGATGCAAAGGTTACGCCCAAGACGGATAGGTTCCTTTCTATTGCTATTTTCTTTATGTCTTCTAAAATTTCCCTTTTAATCGCAACAATCAAACATTCCACATTGTCTTCAGTTTGAGCAATAGGGACTAGTCGGGCCACGAGATCTGTTTCTTTGAACAGTTTCTCTGCCTGAAATTTTGCTACTTCATATCCGTTTTCCATAGCGATTTTGGGAAGCGTGACTTTATCCACAAAGGCTTCGTTTCTTGGAATTATTACTACAAAATCTTTTCCCTCTTCGGTTACTGGAGAACCGTCAGGTAGCAGAAGAGAACCTTTAAAGTATATTAAACAGCCTAAAAAGGTTTTCACTTTTCTTCTGCCTCTGACTTTATGATGATGTCGGTGACGAGTTCTGGACACTTAGGGCACTCAGGAAACTTTGTGAACTCCACCTCGGCATCGTACAAGAAGGCTTTGCCATCACCGTTGTCCTTATAAGATATCTTCACTTCTGTGCTTTGTGTTTCTTTTTCAACATCATTGTCTGCAAGAGCTTGAGAGATGCTTTGGAGTTGTTTTTCCATGTCTTTTAGTTTAAACAACCTTTGGGAGGCGTTGCCAAACACACCTGATATGGCGGCCATGGCCATGAAAAAGATTGCGGTAGCTACTAACACTTCTATCAAGCTGAAACCTCTACACTCTGTAGGCAACTCTCATTACCTCCTCAAGAGTGGTAATACCTTTTCTTACCTTTTCTAAACCGCTTTCCATGAGTGTTTTCATTCCCTTTGAAACTGCTATCTTTTTAATACTTTCTGAATCTGCGGAGGAAGTTACTGCTTTTCTTATGTCATCGTCCACGATTAGAATTTCGTATATGGCTGTTCTGCCGGTATATCCTGAGTATTTGCATATTTCACAGCCTTTTCCTCTGAATGCTGGCCCCGAGAAGTTAAATCTTTTTTTAACATCTTCTGGTAGGGTAACTTCCTCTCTACAGTTAGGGCATATTACTCTGACGAGACGCTGAGCTACTATACCAATAACAGAAGAAGCTACAAGGAAGCTGTCTATACCCATGTCTGTTAATCTTGTAATGGCACTGGGCGCATCGTTGGTGTGAAGAGTGGAAAGCACTAAGTGCCCTGTCAGGGCAGCGTGTATAGCTATGTCGGCGGTCTCCTTGTCTCTTATTTCACCTACCATTATGATATCTGGATCCTGTCTCACAATAGATCTCAGCCCAGAGGCGAAAGTTAAGCCAGCTTGGGGATTTACCTGTATTTGGATGATACCAGGGATGACATACTCAACTGGATCTTCAATAGTAATAATTTTCACTTCCTCTTTGTTAAGCACCTTGAGGGCTGAATAGAGGGTAGTAGTTTTACCAGATCCTGTCGGTCCAGTAACCAGTATCATACCGTGAGATGCGGAAATGAGATTGAGGAATAGATCCTTCTCCTCTGGAGACAATCCTATTCTATCTACGTCCCATTCACTCTTTTCTTTGTCCAAAAGCCTCATAACAACTTGTTCTCCATATATAGTGGGAAGTGTAGCGACCCTTATGTCTACCTCCCTGCCTCCAACTTTTATCTTAGTTCTCCCATCTTGAGGGGTTCTTCTGTTGGCTATGTCCAGGCGTGCCATTATTTTTATTCTTGAGGTCACGGCTGGAAGCAGTTTTTTAGGTAGGCTATCTACCTCTCTGAGTACACCGTCAATCCTGTATCTTACCTTCACTTCCTTTTCAAAAGGTTCTATGTGTATGTCACTTGCGTTGTTTTCCACGGCCCGTGATATAATCATATTAACAAGCCTTATAACCGGCGCTTCGGATGCCAGATCAATCAAGGTTTCTATGTTGGAGTCGTCTATTTCCAGATCGGTATCTGTTTCTTGCTTTTGTTTACCGAAGAGTTTGTTTATAGCTGATTCTACTCGCTCCTCGGTAGAAACAAACAGGGATAGCTTCTTCCCAGTTACCCTGTAGAGGTATTCCAAAGCATAAAGATCCCGAGGATTCGCAGTGGCGACATGTATTTCTCCATCTGTTTCCCGAAAAGGAACAAACTTTTTGCTCCTTAATATGTATGGATCAATCTGCAAGGAAACTGGGGAGATTTCCTCTTCCTCAAGAAGAGCATACGGTATTCCATGGAGGTTGGAAATCCCTGCTAAATAAGTCTCTTCAGAGATGGCTCCCGTCATCAGTAACTTCTTGCCTGCCTCCTCTAAGGAGTAGCATTTTCCCAGAGGTTTTGCTTCCTCAACGGGTATTCCCCAAAAATTGCATATCTGCTGAATATCCAATGGGGACGGGGTTTCTTTCTGAGTTTTCTTTCTCTTAAAGATCCCTGTGAACATTAAAACACCTTAAGTACCCTTTTTTGCTTCTTTGAGTAAATAAGATTGAGGCAACTTCCTTTATCTTCTATGGTTATTTTGTATACGCCTGATGGGACAAAAGAGATCCACTTTGAATAGTAGGCTTCTGAAACCCCGCCTAAGATTTCTCTCAAATCTTCCATAGAAGTTATGATCTCTTCCTTTCGTTTTTTCAGAATACTTTCTATCTCTTCTTCTTCTAAGCCGAGAGCTTTTAGCATTTCTGGTGAAGCGGTATTAATATTCACTTTGTTGGTTCCGTATATGGAAAGAATCTTAGAAAGGCACCTGTGCACTTTTGAAAATCCCTTTATATAAAGGATTTCGTCTGTGGATAGTAATGGGCCGTTTCTTGGCTTGTATGGATTGGGAAGTGACAGGTAGTACTCCTTTTCTGCTCCGTTCAGCCTTCTCATGTCATCTTTGTCCGTCCAATCTAAGAAAGCATCAATCAGGGAATCCATCTGAGCTCCTATAGGAACACCGCAGGAGCTCAGTAGGTGCCTTAAGTCATCTTCCGATAGGTTGTTGGGGTTTATTCCTGATCCTATGTCTTCCAGCTCTATCCTCCATCTTTTTCCATCTAATATGATTTCTAAATCTGTTGCATTAGGGGTTATGTCTTCCCTGTTTATTATCTCTTTGATCAGTTCCCATACTGCTCTGTACTCCGGATAGTTTATTAAAACTCCGTAGGCTTTCCTTACTGTTCTATACGAGTAGGTGGAGAGAGTATTAGTAAAGAAGCCCAATGCGCTTACAACGGCCATAAACCAGATGATGAATAAGAGTAAATACATTTACTCCCAGCTTGTAATATCGGCATTTTCTCCCGTTCCACCTTCTTTGCCGTCGGCTCCTAGTGAATAGAGATCATACTCTCCGTGTTCTCCGGGGCACTTATATATGTAAGGTCTTCCCCAAGGATCTTTGGGTATTTTCTTTTTCCTAAGGTAAGGTCCATTCCATCCGTCTACGCCTGGGTTTTCAATTAGTGCTTTAAGTCCTTCTTCAGTTGTAGGGTATCTTCCCACATCAAGCTTAAACTGGTCTAGTGCTGCCGATAGCATTTCTATTTGGGTTTTGGCTATCTTTTGCTTAGATTGTCCAAGTCTGTTTAAGACTCTGGGGGCTACGAGGGCTGCGAGCAATCCCAATATTAGAAGAACTACCATTAGCTCTATGAGGGTAAAACCACTCCTTCTCCTCATCTTTTCACCCTCCTAACGCACAATCTCGTTCACGCTGAATATAGCATTAATCATTGATACGATAATTACTCCTATAATTAAACCCATGGCAAGAATCACAACAGGTTCCACAATAGAGACGTAGCGGGTTAAAGAAGTTTCAATGTCTTTCTCCAAAGAGTCAGCAGCCTTCACTAACATCTCTCCCAAGGTTCCGGACTCTTCCCCTACTTCGCACAAGCCAATAACCATAGGATGCCAAATAGCTGAATAGCTTGATAGAATATAGGAAAGTTTCTTTCCTTCCCTTAAAAGCCGGTAGGTTGTTTCTAAGGCATCTCTATAGAAGGGATTTGTGAACATTTCTTTTACAATGGAAACCGCTTTAAGTATGGGAACGCCGTTTTCAATGAGGGTTCCAAGGTTTCGCGATAGTTTAGCGCTTTCTATCTTGATCACTATCTGTCCAAGGATAGGAGCATTCATGGAAACTTTGTAAATTCTTCTTGTGTTTTCCTGTCTGCTAATCCACCTTTTAGCTATAATTGCAGCAGCTAAACATCCTAAAAAAATAAAAGGCCAATAGTCAGATACAAAAGATCCTAAGAGGTAAAGCTGGGGAAGAGGAAAAGGGGGGGTAATATCCATGGAGTCAAATATCTGGTAGAATCTGGGAACTACGAAAATTATCAAAATGCCCACGGATATTATACCTGTAGCGGCCAAGAAAGCTGGATAGGTCAAAGAGGATATCAATGTCTCTCTCAACTCAAGATTCCTTCTCAGATGGTTACTTATACGCTCCAACGTTTGAGGCAATGCTCCCGTGGCCTCGCCTGCTTTTACCATGTTTACGTGAAGCCTTTGAAAGAATTTGGGGTATTTTGATAGAGCATCACTTAAAGAAGAGCCTGTTTGAACGTCTTTAAGTATATCCTCTACTACCCTCTTCAATACGCTGTTGGAGATAACCTGAGAACAAATTCTTAATGCTCTATCCATGGGAACTCCAACACCTAAAAGAGTATAGAGACTTTCGTAAACAATTAAAACTTCTTTTTGAGAAGGAGGTCTTGATAAAGAAAAGGCCCATTTTCTTTTCTTGCTTGTTTCTTTTTCTCTTATGTAAAGAGGGATTAGATCCTGAGAGTACAGCTCCCTCTTAGCATCCTCTTCTGTCTCTGCGGTAATAAAGCCTTCAGAGATATGCCCTTTATCATCTACAGCTTTATATTCAAATGTACGCATAGGCTTCGCTCAACGCTTGATATACTCTTTGGTTTAGCATTTAAATTAGCTATGTTCAAAGGTTGGTTCAGGCTTTTAGCTTTTACTGTTTTTGTTGTGCTTCTTTTTCCTCTGCAAGCTTACCCCTCTATCGGCTTGAGGTGTGTTGATATACTTGTCCCTGCGGAGATCAGACCTTATATGGAAGCCCTTAGGGGTATGGAAAGACTTTTTCCTTCTATTAGACCTCACATAATTGATAGAGAAAGTCCTGACAAGCTTAAAGAGCTTATAAAAAGATCCCCTTGCGAGGCTGTGGTGGCTTTGGGGATAAATGGAGTAACAATTGCTGCTGATGTTAAAGATAAACTAAAAGTGTATTCGTTTATCCTGTATCCTGAAAAGTACAAATATATCCTTGGAACATTTGACTGTGGCATTTCCCTTAATGTTTCTCCTTTAAAGATCATCACAAGCCTCAGCGAATACTTTTCCAACAGAAAAGTAGGCATCATCTACTCCGATTCAAGTATAGACTACTATGTAGAAGATATACTGGCTAGATCTAAGGATGCAGGCCTTTTGATGAAACAGATTCGTTTATCCTCTTTTGATGAGTTTAATAAAAGGTTTGATAATTTCCTTACCAACGTTGATGTAGTCCTAATAATACCAGATCCTGTGTTTTCCTCTGAAAAGATAATAAGATGGGTAATTAAAAAGTGCGCTTTTTTGAAAAGGGGAGTGGTTGGATTTAACAGATTCTTTATACGATCAGGAGCCGTGGCTGCTTTTGTAGTGGATTACGAGGAAACTGGAAGGCTGACGGCCGAGCTTTTGAAAGATTTGTTGCTTAAAGGGAAATGTTCTTCACGAGGGCCCTCTGTTCACTTCATCATGAATAAAAGGGTTTACAGGTATCTGTTCGGCCATGAGCCTTAGTGCGAGAATAATAGGGATAATAGTGTGTTCTGTAATTCTGGCAAGTTTGCTAACAGGGTATTCTGTGTATAGTCTATCTTCCAAAGCTTTTGAAGAAAAATACAGAGAAAATATAGTAGCATCAGCCAAACGGTTCGCTGACGGTGCTACTATAGCTCTGCTTTTCAAAGATCCCGTAATACTTAAGAGGCTTGCTGCAGGCCTTTTATCAGATAAGTCTATAGACGGAGTGGTAGTGAAGGATTCCAAAAACAAAGTGTTGGTAAAATTAGGCAAAATAGGTAAGCACAAGGTGGAAGTACCAGTTTATACGGCAGGTAGAGGAGAAACACTAATCTTTGTCCCATCGAACAAGAGAATAATGGCGTGGGTAATAGTTTATTATAACAAGGAGCCTTTAAGAGAACTCTTGAAGAGTATTTTCTGGAGAATAGGCGCGATTTCAGCTTTTGTAATAATCTTAATGTGTATAATCTCTTACAGAATGCTCAAAAGATCTGTACTGGAACCCATTAACAGCCTTGTTGATATGGTCAAGGCAGTAGAGCAGGGAGTTTATGATCTAACTTCCTTAAAGGTTAGAGGAATTCCTGAAATTGAACTGTTGTACCAAGCCTTTCGTGAGATGATTTCATCTGTAAAAGAACACCAAAGGCTTCTGGAGAGCTACTATCAAAAGATGGCCAAAGAAAAGACCTTAGCAGATATAGGCAAGTTTGCCTTTACCATAGCCCATGAGATCAAAAATCCTTTAGGGATAATAAAGGGTTCTATAGATCTTCTCAAAAAAGAAGGCATATCGGAAGAAGATAAAAAAAACTTACTTAAGTTCATTGAAGAAGAAGTGCACAGAATAGATCTCCTTATAAAGGACTTTTTACAACTTGCTAAGTTCAAGGATCCCAATTACTACATTGTTGAGCTTGAAAGTGTCCTCAAAAACATAGCTGAGAGATTTTCTATAAAAGAAGAGAACATTAACATTGTACTTGAGTGCCCTGAGAATTTGAAGGTTAGAACAGACCCAGAAAAGCTTGTCAGAATACTGGAAAATCTCATAAGGAATTCAATAGAAGCCGGAGCTAAGCAAGTCCTCGTGAAGTGTTTCAAAGAAAACGGGAAGTGGGGACTTTTAGTTGAAGATAACGGGCAAGGGATAAAAGAAGAGGATATGGAAAAAATTTTTGAGCCCTTTTACACAACTAAGCATTCGGGTACAGGACTTGGCCTAACTGTGGTAAGCCACGAGATATACAGAATGCGCGGGGAGATAGAAGCTTACAAGGCCTCCTTAGGAGGAGCAGGATTTAAAATAACCTTCCCGGAGGAAACCGGAGATGGCTCAGATACTGATAGTGGACGATGAGGAGAAGATAAGAAAGATCGTAAAAATAATGCTTTCCATGAAAGGACACCATGTTGACGAGGCCGCAACTGGAGAGGACGCGCTCAGAAAGATTAAGGAAGAATTCTACGATTTGGTTATAGCGGACATAAAGATGCCCGGTATTAGCGGTTTAGATCTGTTAAAAGAGATAAACGAATTGGAATACCCAGTCCCTGTTATCTTTATAACAGCTTACGCTACTGTAGAATCTGCCGTTGAGGCTATGAAGCTCGGTGCTCTGGACTATATCCCCAAGCCCTTTGACGAAGAAAGGCTCCTTATAACTGTAGAGAAGGCTTTAGGTATATCAAAAATACTAAAGGAAAAAAGGGAACTCCAGGAGGAACTGGACAGGCAAACTCTCCCCAAAGATATTGTGTGCGAATCCGAAGCCATGAAAAGGGTTCTTGAGCTTGCCACCAAGGTAGCGAAGCTAAGCGGCACAACCGTTTTGATAACTGGAGAATCCGGAGTAGGCAAAGAAGTAGTAGCAAGATACATCCACAGGTGTAGCCCCAGAGCAAAAAAAAGATTCATAGCTGTCAACTGTGCAGCCATTCCAGCCACACTATTGGAATCTGAACTCTTTGGATACGAGAAGGGAGCCTTCACAGGAGCTTTGAGAAGAAAAAAAGGCGTATTTGAAGCAGCAGACGGCGGTACAGTTTTCTTGGACGAGATAGGAGACATGCCTCTGGAAGCTCAGGTAAAACTTCTAAGGTTTTTGCAGGAGAGAAAGATACAGAGGGTCGGTGGTTCTGAAGAAATCCCAGTGGACGTGAGAATCATTGCGGCTACAAATAAGAACTTAGAAGAGCTTGTATCTCAGGGTAAATTCAGAGAGGATCTGTATTACAGACTGAACGTTTTCCCCATCTACATCCCTCCTTTGAGGGAAAGAAAAGAGGATATCCTGCCTTTAATTAAACTGTTTGCCGAAAAGGTCGTCGGAAAGTTACCAGATGGTCCCGTAATAACCCAAGGGGCAAAGAAACTGTTAGAAAGCTATCCTTTCCCGGGAAATGTAAGAGAGTTATCCAATGCAGTTGAAAGAGCAATTATACTTTCGGGAGGCGAATTTCCCCTTACTACCGAACATTTTTCCTTCCTCACCTCAGCCCCAAACACAAAAAGCAAATATAAGTTTGAACTTCCACCTGAGGGAGTATCCTTAGAGGAACTTGAGAAAGAACTCATAAAGCAAGCTCTTGAGAGAACCGGGGGTAACAAAAGTGCGGCAGCGCGCCTATTGGGCCTCACAAGGACAAAGCTTAGAACCAGGCTAAAGCTACTGGAAGGAAACGAACATTGAAACGCGGCATTGTTTGCATTTCTATTTTGAGTTTGCTCCTTTCAATATGCCATGGCAAGGAATATGACGAAAGCGCTCTCTTTGTAGGTGAAAGAAAAGGGTGGATATCTGTATTCTACGGCAAACCAGAGCTACCACAGGAAGCTCCTGCGGTTATTGAATTATTGGGGAGAAGATATATAGACAACTTTGGTTTCAGGAAGCTTTCAGAGCTTCTCTCCACTGCACCTGGTTTTTTCTACACAAGGGGCAAAGGTACCGATTTGCTGCTGCTTAGAGGAATTTCCTCAGGAACACTTTTTGCCTTTGATGGCATTCCATTAGCTACAGACAGCACCAGGGCAATATACCCCCTCGGAGAAGAACTCAGTCTTGATTATGTAAAAACGGTAGAAGTTACCAAGGGTCCTGCTTCTACACTATGGGGACCGGATGCGTATGCGGGAGTTGTCAACATAGTACCCTTTAGGGGCAGAGACATAAACAAAATACTTGTAAAAGGAACTGTCGGCTCTCCCTACAAAGACAAAGCCTTTTCTGTAGTATACGGATTAGACAGAGGGACTTGGGATGCCTTAATATTTGCAAAGCACTGTACAACGCGGGAAGATCCGGGAAAAAGCCACAGAGAGTTTTCCGAAGGCTTGGTTAACCTGTACTTCGGTGACTCCCTGAATATTCTCGGAAGATTCTCAATATACAGAAGGCCCATAAAGCTTTACTACGACGGACGCACCTACCACATGAGAAAGGACAATCCCTTTGCACTACTAAAAGCAAGCTACAAGAAAAGAATAAAACACGTATCCTTAGAGTTCAAAAGTGCCTATTTAGATTGGAATATCGTGAGAAAGATGGACCGATTAAACCTTGGACATAGAAATAGAGAAGTGTACTTGGAAGGAAGATCAAGCATAGACTTTCTTGACAACCGCGCTATGCTGACCCTTGGTGCCTCAGTGAGGAAGAATTGGGTAAAAAACGCCGTAGTAGAAAGTAGAGGTTTCCTGCTTGACTATTTAGAACAAAGCACCTTTGCCCCATTGATATACAGAGACAGCTTCCAGACAACGCTATTCTCTGTCTTTTCACAGATCATTGCCAAAGGAGATCATGTAACCGCGTGGCTTGGAGCCCGTTGGGACGATCACTCAGATTACAAAGGGGAAACAACATATACCGCCGGAATATCCTTTCATCCTCGCGATAGCTTCTACTTAAAGTTAGCAGGAGGCACGGCATACAGAACTCCCTTCAGCTACCAGTTCCTTAAAAAAAGAGAAAGGCCAGAAAAGCTTACTTCTATAAATGCAGAGGCAGCGTTTAAGATAGGCAAAGCTTCTTTCAAGGTATCTCCATTTTACAACCACGTTAAGCGCTATGTTTCTGAAGACGACTACGGAGGATATTCTCTACCTTTGGAATACCATACTTACGGTTTAGAAGCGGCATTGTCTCTGCGCTTAAGGAACTTCAAGTCATGGATAGCTACCACCTTTTTAGGATCAGACAAATCCGCTGAAAAGTTCCGAATCCTTAAATACGCTATTGCCACTCCAGAAGGTATACAGAAGTTTTACGAGGAAAGGAAAAGACCCGTATTTGTAGGTCCCAAGCAAATTATCTCCGCAGGAGCAATATACAGATGGGGAAAAACTACCATTGCTCTGAAAGGGCTATATGCCAGCCATTACCATTTTAAATATCTTCATACTAAAAAGAGTTTTCGTATTGATCCGTCTCTGTTGATAGACCTGTACATCAGTCACCGGCTAACTAAAAGGGTTTCCATATCCATGAAGGCAGAAAACATACTCAACAAAAAGGATAGAGTGATGGGATTATTAGAGCCTGTAAGAGAGGAAGGAACGAGATTTCTGTTTACTGTATCGGTGAGTTTTTGAAATGGCTTGCATAGAAGTAGTCAACGTCTCAAAATTCTACAAACTGTACGAAAAGCCTATAGAAAGACTAAAAGAAATACTCGGACTGAGAGCCAAATTTAAAACATTCTGGGCGCTCAGAAATATCAGTTTTGAAGTGGCCTCTGGCGAGACAGTAGGTATCATAGGACTGAACGGTTCTGGAAAAAGTACCTTGCTACAGATAATAGCCGGCACTGTTACCCCCTCCTTAGGCCACGTTAAAGTCAACGGTAGGGTAGCAGCGTTACTTGAGCTGGGCATAGGATTTCATCCAGAGCTAACCGGCAGAGAAAATGTTAGGTTGGCTTCTTCGCTCATGGGCGTCCCTTATTCCGAAGCCCTTGAAAAAGAAATAGAAAGCTTTGCAGAGATAGGAGAATTTTTTGATCAACCAGTAAAAACTTACTCCTCCGGTATGTTTGTCCGTTTAGCCTTTGCCCTTGCAGTAAGCGTAGACCCAGACATCCTTATAATTGACGAGGCCCTTTCCGTAGGCGATCATTACTTTCAGAAGAAGAGCTTTGATCGTATCCTTGAATTCAAAAAGAGAGGCAAAACCCTGCTCTTCTGCAGTCACAGCATGTACCACGTAACTCACCTCTGCGACAGAGCAATCTGGCTCCACAAAGGAGAAATAAAGATGCAAGGAGAAACCATGCCTGTGGTAAGGGAATACGAAAGCTGGGTAAGAAGGCTGAACCCATCAACAAAAACAGGTACAGAACCGGCCCAGTCTCCTGCTACTGTTAACCTAACCCTTTTAGATGAGGACCAAAGGGAAAGAACGGTTTTCAGCACAGGAGAAACCATAGTAATATTAATAGAGTTCTCATCGCAAATACATCCCTGTCATCTAAGTATCGGCATAGGCAGAGAGGATGGACTGATAGTCTATGCTACATCAACCCAATTGGACGACCTGCACCCCATCAAAGAATCACAGGCTTCTGTTAGGTGTATAATAAAAAGGAATCCTTTGCTTCCCGGGGAATACGCCTTCCATGGAGTTGTCCTCGACGAAACGGGGAACGTAGTCCTTGGCAGGACGGTGAAAAATGTAAAAATAGTATCCAACACCGAGGAAATCGGCATATGCAGAATAGACCACTTGTGGGAGATGTAGTAAGATAAAAAAAATGCCTATTGGAGGTGTGCTATGCGTAGCAATATCTTTAAGAAATTGTGTATAGTAGCATTTTGCCTTTGCCTTGTCCCTGTCGTTCACGCATCAGAAAACATTGACCTCAGCGACCCAAACAACTGGCAGTTCTTTGGAACAGTTTCTCCTAGTCAGGTTGGCTTCCTGCTTGGCGACCACGATGGGTACACAGAAGGCGATTCTTGCTGGGCAAAGTGGACTGGACAAGCTTACGATTACGACGTGGCAGTATCCAAGATCGCTTTCAAGCCACCCTTCACGTTCAAATTCAGGGCTGCTTTTGATCCAACGGAAAGCGGATACAACATGATAGGCGTTGCCTGTCTGAGAGATGATATTACCACTAAAGACTTCTTTACCTGTACTGACAAAGCTCCCTTCATCGGTACGGGAGTTGCGGCCGGCACCAGATGGGAAGAACCAAACCAGGTGTGTGACGGATCCCCTCATTCTAAAGCATCCTACGAATGCGTTAGCGTAAACGACAGATTCAACGACTACGAAATCACCGTAAACGAAGACGGCACCTATGAGATCAAAGTTAACGGACAGCATCTTCACAGCGGCGAGGTGAAGTGCGAAAGCGGCTGGTACGTGGCCACTGCACAGGCTTTTGACTCTCAAGTAGATTTTCTGGAAGGAAGTGTAACAAGTGGTGAATATGCCAGCGTAGAAAGGATTATTGCGAGCTCCGAAGAAACTGAGGAAAACGAAACAGAAATCAGCGAGAACGAACCTGAAACCGAAATAGAAAACGCCACAGAAGCCACCTGTGAAGAAAAAGTCAAGGCCGCCTGGCAGGAAGGATTTGAAGCAGGCAAAAAGTTCTGCATGGAACACCCAGAAGAGTGCGGTATAACCCAAGGGACATCCACTCAGGAAGAATGTCAAGAAACAACCACAGAAAACAACACGCTTCAGGCATGCACGCCTTCCTTTGACTTTGCTACTTTCTCTCTGAACATCCCCTGCCTGAGACTCGGTGACAAGAACTACGATGTGAAGCTTGGAATAATTCAGGTAAGACCCCAGATACTGCTACAGGTGCTGTCCATAAAGGAAAGTCAGAACCAAGAGTAAAGCCAAACGGGGGAGTACCCGCTCCCCCGCTGCATTATCACCTAAAAACAACCTGTTGAGCAGTGAGAAAAGGTGAAAAGCGTCCTGCACGGTGTAACCATAAGGAAAGACCTCATAGCGTACTTCGCCCGACGAGAGCTTAGGAATCGTATAGCCGGCAACATAGGCGGCTTAGCGTGGACTATCGTACAGCCTCTGATGATGATCCTGATCTTTATTTTTATCTTCTCCGTTGTCCTAAAGGTTAAACTTCCCGGAAAGGCAAACACCCCCTCATTTACCCTGTTTATGATCAGCGGATTCATCCCATGGAGCCAGTTTCAGGAAGGGATTTTCAGAGCCTCAGCCTCCATAATAGAGAACAGGGATGCCGTAAAGAAGATCTCTTTTCCTCTGGGTACTTTAATTGTAGGCTATGTGCTGGCTGTGGGTCTAATATACCTCGTGCCATTCATCCTTCTTTGCCTCTACTGTATAGGCAGAGCTATCCACCTGACGCTAATACCTATAACAAAAGTCCCCATCACTCTTACCTTACTTGCCACAATATATTTACTACAAACCACCTTCACTGTGGGGCTTGGAGCAGCTTTGGCATCCCTTGCCGTTTACATAAGAGACACCCTGCAAATTCTACCCATACTCATGCAAGTATGGTTCTACGCCACTCCTATAGTTTATCCAAAAGAGATGGTCCCAGAAAAGTTCAGATTAATCCTATCTGCCAATCCATGGTATGCTTTTGTAGAATGTTACAGAAGTCTGCTTTTCTACGGAAAGATCCCCTCTGCAGATAAAGTGGTCTTCATAACTTTAACCTCCGTCGCTGTTCTGATAATAGGAGTCAGGATCTTCAAAAAACTTCGGGACGGCTTTGTCGATGTTCTTTAAGAAGAAAGCTAAACTACTCCTTGCCCTCTGGATACTTTTAAACACCACTTATGCGTATGGAACAACTTCCTTCACAGCCCGCAACAAGGACGAATTTAATCAGGCTATGATATATGCGTTAAACCAGAGGATAGAATCTTTCAAAATATACGTCACCTTCGCCTATGTAAGCCAAATAACAGACCTCTTGAACGAAGCCCTTCTCTTTGTTAAGTGCAAAGACCCCTACACCTTTTTCAACCTCTCAGGATACACCGCCAATTTCAAGTACTACCCTAACCAACCAGGGATTCTCCTGACCCTTACCTTTGAATACCTAACAACCAAGGAACAAGAAGCCTACGTAGAAGAGAAAACCGACCTGATACTGTCCAACATCATCAAAGACTGGATGACTCCCTATGATAAAATAGCAGCCATACACGACTGGGTGGTAAAGAACATAAGCTACGACGAAACCCTCACCATGTACACAGCTTACGACGCATTGAGCAAAGGAAAAGCAGTCTGCCAAGGCTACTCCCTCCTCATTCAGAAACTCCTTCAAAAGGCAGGGTTAGAATCCATCATCGCAGAAGGGTACTCCAGAGACCTTCCCCATTCATGGAACATGGTCAAACTGTGTACCAATGAAGCATGCCAGTGGTTTCACTTAGACGCCACATGGGATGATCCCGTTGAGGACTACCCTGGGAGGATACTTAGAATGTACTTTCTGTTGTCCGACCATCAGATAGAGAAGGACCACGAAATAGACGACACCTGCGGTATAAAGGCAACAGAAACTTTGGAAGAGTTCATCTGCGAAACCAGCAGCTGCTTACCCGAAATCAGCATAAAGTCCAGCCTTCAAGCCGACTTCTTCATTTCTTACACAGAATTTCCCATAGCTCTGACAATGCAAACCTCATCAAACACACCGGGAGACTACTTCCTGTGGTGCGATACCCCCGTGGGAACCTTCTGGTTTACTCTAAACGGCTGGGTTAAATCCGACAGCCCCATAGCCGCATATACTGGTGAAGCCTTGAATTTTGACAATCTCGTCCTTTTTTACCTGAATCCGCAAACACTACCTAAAGGTGCCTACAACTTTTTCTTCGCCTTTGACGAGATCCCCAACGGAAGACTGGACTTCCCAAGATCGGAGGCCTGCCAATCAGTAGGAACGCCGTAGAAAAGAGTTTTCAGGAACTCGCCCCCATATTTCCCGAAGTCTCTTTCCCTCAGTGGATACTTGATTGGTGGAAGACGCACTACGAAAGAATAATTTCCCTTATAGTCAGGCACACACCGAAAAGCGGGAAAGTGCTTGAAGTAGGTGTTGGGTACGGGATCATCGCTTCCATCTCATCCAGCAAAGGGTACAGGACTGTAGCGACAGAACATCCAAGCAGGGATTACATGAGCAGAATGAACTTTAAAATGTACCTCAAGGAGAAAGGTGTGTTTCTCGTATGCAACGATGCCTTAACAGGCCTGCCCTTTGCTGAAGAAACCTTTGACACAGTTTGCCTGTGCGACATAGTGGAGCATTTGGCACCACAGGACATTCCTGATCTGCTGAAAGAAACAGCGAGAGTGCTTAAAAGGAAAGGAAAACTCATATTAACCACCCCTAACCTATGCCGACTTGAGAACCGGATTCGCATGTTACTCGGAATTTCCCCCAACCCCACAGTTCCCGTGAAAGCTTACGGCAAGACCTACGACCACATAAGAGAATACTCCCTGCAGGAAATAAAGGCCTTCCTGCAAAACCACTTCCACATTGAAGAAGAACGGATAGAGCCCCTTCCCGTGTTTGAAAAGAGAACCACCCTTCCTGTAAAAAGGATCTTAAAAGGGCTGGGAGATGAGATTTACATGGTGGCCTATAAAAAAGAGAGATAGAATCTATCCCAAGGAGATCATCATTGAAACCACCAACAGGTGCAACTTGAGATGCCTGTACTGCCACTTTCACGGTCCCGATGCCCAAAGAAAAAGGCCCATAGGAATCATGGCGGAAGATATATGGAAAGCTATCTTCAAAGACATATCCCAATGGTCGCAAGAGGCAGGCCGGGTGAATCTATGCCTTCACGGAGCGGGAGAACCTCTACTGCACCCTCATTTCAAAGAGATACTGAAAACCGCAAGGGAAGTGCCAAATGCATCAGTGGGCTTCATGACCAATGGAATGCTTTTTGACGAAAAGTGGCATGAGTTTGTCCTGAGTTTACCCGTGGATTGGATATGGCTTTCCATAGACGGAGCAAGACCTGAAACCAACGATAGGTACAGGCTTGGCGCAGACCTGAAAAGAATAGAGACAAACATAGAAAAATTTCTGGAAATAAAAGCGATGAGAGGTTCTAATGAACCCGTTCTCAACTTCAACATGGTAAAGTACCCGGAAGTATCAGAGGAAGAGGTACTTGAATTTATTGAAAAGTGGATCCCCCACGCAGAAACCGTATCCATAGCAGCATTTAGACCCATAGGCTCCAAGAGACTGCCCGACTTGAGGAAACTAAAGCCCAAAGACCGCCCCTGTCCGCTCCTATACTCCCAGATGGTTATAAGCTGGGACGGCACCGTGGGACTCTGCTGCGAAGACATAAACGCAGATGTACCATTGGGAAAGGTAACGAATAAGGATCTGCTGTCCATATTCAACTCCCGCGCCATAAACAAGATTCGGAATCTTCACGAAAAAGGGAAAAGAGAAAAGATACCCCTGTGTTCAAAATGCGATGTGTGGGCTGCAGATATTGCTATGGAAACAAAAGAAGAAACTATAGGAGGCGTAAAGGTTGAAGTTGTCAAGACTCCTGCAGCGGTTCTCTACAAAAAGGTGCACAGTCCTGTGGCCTGAATTCCCCCCTTCCTCCGTTTACGAAGAAGCATACGCCCAAAGGTTCTGCTTTAAGAGAATAAAAAGCTTGACCAACAACATTGTTTTCTACAATCCTGAAGAGAAGTGGGAAAACATCTCCCTCCCCGAAGAAACCGAAACAGTAATTGTCTTCACAGACCCATACACTTACCTATCAGAAAGCGCATTTTCCCTCCTAACCCAATCCTGCCGCAAAAACACCGCCAATCTCCCTGTATACACCTCCGGCACCAAAAACCCAGATCAACTTGTCTCGCTCCCTTTCCCCTATGTAGATCCCATCTCCTTTGAAGAAGCTGCTTCACACATGGCCCAAAGCAACAAAACCACTCCCACAAGCATCCCGGATCTGGCGTGCTTCACATGTTTCAGAAAAGACCTCCCCAAGGTAAAGTCTGGAAACATAGAGTTTGTTGTAAACACAGGTGCCCTTGCCCACAGATTTGTGGAAATGTTCTCCTCTCCAAGAGAGGACCTGGTCAAACTCATACCCAAAAACGCCTGCTTAGTTCTTGACGTGGGCTGTGCCACTGGAGGCTTTGGCAAAAAACTTATGGAAACAAAAAAGGATGTCGTTATTGACGGCGTTGAGATGGATCCTTTACTGGCCCAAAAAGCTCAAGAGCATTACAGAAAGGTCTTTACTGGAAAATTTGAAGACGCAGATATTCCCGAAGGTCAATACGATGCCATATGCATGGGAGACGTCCTTGAGCACATGTACGATCCGTGGAAAGCCTTACACAAGGCAAACAGGCTGCTGAAAAGCAGAGGCGTTCTCGTGGGAAGTGTTCCCAATGCAGCCCACTGGAGCATAATACGCCAGCTTATAGCGGGAAGGTTTGACTACATTCCATTAGGACTCCTCTGTGTTAGCCATATAAGGTTTTTCACCCCCCGCACCCTTAAAGAAGCTTTGCAGGACGCAGGCTTTAAAGTAGAAACCTTAGATCTTATTCCCATTCCCCCAACCCCTGAAGCAGAAAAGTTAATAAATGCTCTGAAACGGGCAGGAGTTGATCCCAAGCTCCTTAAAGGAGCGGAAATACTATTCAGTGCCAGAAAACCTTAACCTACTCCACAAAAGAACAGCTAAGAGCCTTAAAGTGACCCTATAAGGAGAAAACCTGCGAAGCCTCTTGTAACCAACCTCAACCAGCATATCGTAGAATTCCTCATCCATGCACAGCCTCTCCGCAAGGCCTAAAGCTCCTTCTATATCGTCAACTAAAGGATAACCGTCCCCACAAGTTTCCCTTACAGGAGGAATGTCCCTCGCCACCACAGGGGTGCCACACGCCAAAGACTCAAGCACGGGAAGACCAAAGCCTTCATTCCTTGAAAGATAAATGCTTATGAGAGATTCAGCATAAAGCTCTGGCATCCTCTCTGGAGGCACTCCCACAAAGTACCGATCAATGGGATATACCCTCTCCAAGCTCCTCGTATCCACGGGAGAAACCCTTACAAGTTCAAGCCCAAACCTCTCTTTAACAAAAGAAGCTACCTCCAGAGCATCCCTAACACCTTTAAAGGGATAAAGGTAATTCCCAACCACAAGTATCCTCTTCTTTTTGCGAAACCTCGGTCTCTTCAAAGGAAAACCAAAGGGAAGGGGCTGACCCACCACATAAATCTCATCCCTGGTAACCCTACTAAGCCTATGCTTTAAATATTGATTAACAACCAACCTTGGACACTCAATCTGATAAAAGGCATTAACAAGATCCCAGAACTCGTTCATACCTGCTTCTTTTAAAACATCCCCCTCGTACCCCTGGCAGAAATGAAGCAAAGGCACCTTACCTTTCCATTTCTCAAGTACATCAAGCTGGTCCGGGCATGTAAGAAGAACGGCGTCAAAACCTGAAAGATCCAAAGACGAAAAATCCACCTTCATAACTTCGCAAAAGCAATTGGAAAACCACGATGGGTAATTCTCCCTCACAAAAACCGTGAACTCAACAAAAGGAAGCTTTGAAAGCCGCTCTGCATGTTCCAGAACTACCTTTGCCCCACCAGACAGAGAACCTGAAGAAAGAAGAAAGGCAAACTCCAACATGACAAATAAAAAAGCCCCCCTCAGATGAGGGGGGCTTTTGCCTGCCCTTGAGGGTTACTCAAGGGTTACATCAAAGAAGGTGAACACGAGATCGGACATGTCATCCTGGGTAGCGAAGCCCACGAAGACCTTGTAGGTTCCGGTTACACCAGAAAGATCCACGGGCTGGGACAGGATGTTGAAGGTGACAGTGTCACCCAGGGTTTCAGTGCCAAGCTCGTTCACGTTAGTGCACCAGGAGTAGTCATTGGCACAGATGGCCCAGTAGAGCTTGGCTTCCTTGCCCTTGTAATCCTCAGGTACCGCCACCTGAGGCTTGAGCACCACGGCCTTCTTCTGATCACCAGATAGGGTAACAGTAGCAGCAGGCGTCTCAAGATTTGCGTTCTCAAGGGTGTAGACCGTCTCCACGGGCTGCTCAGGAGCAGCGTTACTGGTCTCAACGGCTTCTACCATAACGCTAACAGTAGCATTCACCCCGCCGGCAGTGAAAGTAACGGTAGCAGATCCAGGCCCAACTGCTGCAAGGGTAAACTCACACTCACCACTATCATCACTGGTGCACGTAGCCTCAGATACCGTTACAACGCTGGAATTACTGCTGGTAGCTTCCACCTCAACATTTCCAATAGCGTTACCAACAGGATCCACTACTTTAACAGTTACAACTCTTGTCTGAGTCTCCTGCATCTCCACCGTTGCAGGATTGACAACCAGATTACCAACCGTCACCGGTATCTCACTTACGCTGTTCACAATATGGAGCGGTAGTTCGCCAGAAACCGTACCGGCATCGTTCTTAATGGATATGGTCACATCACCTGTAGCAGCAAAACTTTTAACAAGTAGCATAGCAGTGCCATTATCGAATGCAATTTCATCTCCTACATTCTTATCAACCCAATCAGTACCGTTGTACCATTGCACCCTTACCAAAGCAGGATCACTGATATACAGCTTCATTCCACTAGCATCACCTATATAATCAGAACCGTCAGGTTTTTTGAGCTTTACGGTAACGGGCATCTTGGAAACGGTAAGCATATAATCAAACGGTGCAATAAACTCTACATGGTCAAGTCCAGGAGTCCAGCTTATGGTCACAGGTATAACCTTTGCAACAGAACCTGCCTTCAAGGTTATGTTGTCAGATGTTACTTTTGTATCTTCCCAGTAGAGAGTAGCATCGCCAGTCTGAGTATCATTTGTGCTGTTGTCATACTTAGCACCAACATACACGTCTTTCTCAGTGTTTATGTTACCGTAAGAATCCACTCCAGCTGCCAGCAAAACCCATATAGTATCATTCTCTGCAAGGCTTGTGAGATTGCCATATACCTCCGCAGCACTAGTAGAATTAAGCAACTTAAACTGCACGCTCAGTGGAGCGCTACCTGCAAGAGATATTGAGGATACTTCTTCTGCAGAACACCTACCACTTACATCAGGGATGCATCTCTTACTCTTGACCCTCCAAACCTTAATGTCCTGTGTATAGAACGCTTTATCTCTAAGATCCATATTCAAGTTGCTCAGACAATAAGGTGGCAGATACTTGTGGTTAGTATCGTCCTTATAAAATACACATACCCTATCAATAACCTTTGAGTAATCCTGCAATATTATTCTACGAGTTCCTATCTCAGTATAATTAGCACCAGTATTTACCTCAACATTTACAGACGCTACCTCATTATTTGTTTCGTCGTAAAATTTAAACACCAAAGTTCCGCCATTTGTTCCAAAAATATCCTCAAATAAATCCTTCACACCATCAGCCTTAGTGTCGTTATACTCCGCTTGGACTACCGTTCCATTTACCAACCCACCTTCACTAAACACATCATAGAAAGTCTGATTGTTACCAAGTCCCGCCTGATCCCAGTATGAAGTATTATTAAACCAACCAAGAGCAGCAGTTGCTGTATTATCTGTATCTACAGTACCATTAAACCCAAGATAGCTGGCATAAACATCCACTTCTAATGATGTAGTATCGAACTCAAACCCTCCATCGTCAATTACAGATATATTAAATATTTC
>WGAU01000023.1 GCA_015494645.1 Aquificota bacterium | reverse complement strand
CGCTTCATTAAACCAAGAAGAAAGGATGTTCGCTTCTGAATCTAACTTTTGCTTTAATATCAGAGATTTCCATCCTGCCAAAGAAAAGCTTGATAAAATTGCCAATATTGACAGTACTATAATTACTTCTATCAACGTGAATCCTTTTTTCATTGTTTAATAAAGTATAAGTTTTAGCGATACGAATAGCAATGCAGCTATTACTACTTTTTTCACGAAGGCACTCCCTTTTTTTACAGACACCTTGACTGCAATGTATGCTCCCGTGGCATTGCCACAGGCGAGGGGGATGCCTGCGGTAAGATCCACTTTGCCCTTTACGGCAAAGACAAACAAAGCGAATACGGTGAACACAAGGATTATTAAGACTTTGACGGAATTTGCTTTTACGAGATCCAGACCCATGGCGGAGAGGATAGCTAAAATGAAGAATCCCACTCCTGCCTGAACGAATCCTCCGTAAACGCCTACCAAAAAGAACCCTATCCACGGGAACGCTCTCTTTGAGCTTATGAACCTGAACCTTTCAGGGCTTGTCAGGCTCAGGGCAGAGACAGCTATGATTATAAGTCCCAAGGCTTTTTTGAAGGCCTCATCTGGAATGGCAGATCCAAAGTAGGCACCTATGATTGAGCCTAAAACTGCCACGGCGATGTAGCCAGCAAAGCCCTTTGGCAGTATGTCAAGGTCCCTGAACTTTTTAACCGCTACTATGTTTTGTAGTAGGATGGCCACTCTGTTTGTGCCGTTTGCTACGGTGGGGGGGATGCCCATGAATATCATGGCTGACACGGTGAAGAAGGAGCCGCCACCTGCCATGACGTTTATAAAACCAGCAAACAATCCCGCAGTGAACAAAAGAAAAGCCTTCACCATGTTTGGGAATAGTATCTTTCAACTTGTGGGTTGACAAGCATATTTCATCAGAATATACTAATGAAGTGATAAAAGGCAGGAGGCGCAAGATGCCTAAGGCGGTTCAGGGCGTCCCACCTGAAAAGCTTGCTCAGTTGCTCCTTGAAAAGGGAGTTGCAAAGGCGGTTTTCGGCTTAAGGAGGCTTGAGGGTAAGGCTTTCCACGCACTTTTAACCTTTTGCGAGCAGCTTGAGGGATTTGACCCGCTGTTTCCTCTCATGCCTTCAAACGGGGCAAGGGGTGTTTCAAGGCTCACTTGTGTGGAGCCTATTTCGGAACCCGTTGCGGTGTTTTTGAGGCCCTGTGAGATAAGGGCGCTCATTGAGCTTGTGAAGCTCAATCAGGCTCATCTTGATAACCTCATCATTGTGGGGATTGAGTGCACAGGGGTTGCCAAGAACCAGGAGGCTTTTATCCAGCAGAAGGATCTTTCAGGGGACTTTGAGCTGAGGAAGGCGTGTAAGGGCTGTGAGCATCCCTATCCTGAAAACGCCGATTTTGTGGTTTCCCTTTTGGGAAGAAGCGAGCCTGTAATTATCCTTAAGACGGAAAAAGCAGAAGATATAGCAAAGAGCCTGGGGCTTTCCGTGTCGGATGTGCCTGAGATGAGCGATGAGTTTAAGAAGCTTGCCGAAGAAAAGAAAGCCTACTCGGATAAAATTATCTCCGAGATAAAGGAGAGAGCCAGAGGGATTGACGGACTTCTGGAAGTATTTGGAAGGTGCATAGGCTGCCACAACTGTTCCCATGTGTGTCCCATTTGCTACTGCAAGGATTGCTTCTTTGAGTCCGCCACCTTTGACTATGATGCGGAAAGCTACGAGAACAGGCTGAACAAAAAAGAGACCTATAGGGTTCCTTTAGATACGATTCTCTTTCACCTCGGAAGGATGACCCACATGGCAACTTCCTGCGTTGCCTGCGGTATGTGTGAGGATGCATGTCCCATGGACATTCCCGTTTCTCAGGTGTTCAAGGCGGTGGGAAGGGATGTTCAAGCGCTGTTTGAGTATGTGCCTGGCAGAAGCGTTGAAGAGGAGCTTCCCCTTACCACCTTTAGGTATGATGAGCTGCACGAAGTGGAGGATAGGTGATGGAAGCAAAGGGACTTTTAAAAGAGCTGCTTGAGCTACCCGGCGGAAATCAAATTCTGAAGTGCATCCAGTGCGGGACCTGCACCGGTTCTTGTCCCATGAGCGATGTGATGGATTACGGACCGAGGAGGCTCTTTGCCCTTATAAAGCACGGAAGCATTAAAGACGCTTTAAAGTCAAACACCTACTGGGTGTGTGCTTCGTGCTACTTCTGCACGGTGCGCTGCCCAAGAGGAATAAAGATCACAGATGTGATGTATGCACTAAAGGAGCTTTCCATAAAGCAGGGCTTCTATCCTGCCGGCGAGCCTACTGTGAAGATGTATCAGGCATTTAGAGATACTGTTGAGGAATACGGAAGGCTTTCCGAAGCAAAGATGATGCAAAAGTTCGGCATAAAGTCTCCCTTGGATGCAATAAAGAAGGCTCCTCTTGGGATAAAGCTTTTCTTTAAGAAGCGCATTGAGACCAAGGTGGAGCCCATAAGGAACTTGGATGCCTTTAAGAGGGTTATACAAAAAGCAAGGCAGCTGGAGAGGGTATCATGAAGGCGGTGTTTTATCCGGGGTGCACTTTGAGCACGGCTGCAGGGTATAAGGAGTCCATAGAGCAGGTAAACAGGGTTCTTGAAGTGGAGCTTCCTGAGCTGGACGATTGGAGTTGCTGCGGTGCAACGGCGTATTTCAGCCTTGACGAACTTGTGGCGCTGGTTCTTCCAGCGAGGAACATCGCCATTGCGGAAAGGGACGGATACGACTGGATTGTTACCCCCTGCAACGCATGCTACGCTACTTTAAGAAAGGCAAAGGCAATTCTTGCCGATGAAGAAGATCTAAGGAGCAAAGCCAAGCAAGCCCTTGAGGAGGAGGGCTTAAGCTACAGGGGAAGACTGTTTATAAGGCATCTTTTGGACTTCTATCTGCTTCCCGAAGTATTTGAGAAGGTGAAAGAGAATGTGGTTAAGCCCCTTACGGGCTTGAGGGTTGCTCCCTACTACGGTTGCCAGTATTCCCGCCCGCAGGTGGGGGACGAAACCGACGATGCGGAAAATCCCGTTAACCTTGACAGGCCACTTGAGGCGCTTGGGGCAGAGGTTGTTGACTACTCAGCAAAGACCGCATGCTGCGGAGCTGCCCAGATGG
>WGAU01000022.1 GCA_015494645.1 Aquificota bacterium | reverse complement strand
GTTCTTCCCTCCTGACAGGGGTTTACGACCCAAGGGCCTTCATCCCCCACGCGGCGTCGCTGGGTCAGGCTTGCGCCCATTGCCCAAGATTCCCCACTGCTGCCTCCCGTAGGAGTCGGGCCCGTGTCTCAGTGCCCGTGTGGCCGACCACCCTCTCAGGCCGGCTACCCGTCATAGCCTTGGTGGGCCGTTACCCCACCAACTAGCTGATAGGACGCGAGCCCATCCCCAGGCGGGAGCATGCTAAGCAGAGGCCCCCTTTTCTCACAACGCATGCGCGCCGTGAGCTTATCCGGTATTAGCCCCCCTTTCGGAGGGTTATCCCGGTCCTGGGGGTAGGTTACTCACGCGTTACTCACCCGTCCGCCGGTCGCCAGCACCGAATCCCGAAGGATTCGGCCTGCTGCCCCACGACTTGCATGTGTTAGGCGCGCCGCCAGCGTTCGCGCTGAGCCAGGATCAAACCCTCCGTGCAAACCTTTAACCCTGACTCAGCTTCCTCTCCTTATCCCCATTTTAGGTTTCTACCTAAGAAGCAGAAAATATATATAAGCACCAACCTGCATCCAGTCAAGGGGTTCTCTTAAAAACTTTGATTCCCCTTGCCGGATGTCTGGTGCCTTTACCGTTTCAGGTTCCTGCCTTGAAGGCGAGGGATTAATATAAGCATCCGATAAAGATTGTCAACACCCTCAACAAAAAAAATGCTCCTCCCTGTGGCTTCAAACAACTGCACAGCTCAACTATTGAAGTTTCTCCCTTCAGTCCTTCAAGGACAACAGCAACCTTGGTCTCGGGATCATATCTCCTTCTGGTTCCCGTTGCTCCCCTCCTTTTAGTACATGACCGGGTGCAGACACCAGATGAGGTGTATTATGGGCAAACCGAATGTGCTGCGGGATAAATTAAAAAGAGGCTTTTGATGGTCCAAAAATTGGGCACCACTTCATTATTTCCCGTAAGGACAATATCTTTTCAAATTGAAAGTGAAGGCACCAAAAGCTCCTGTCACTCCGTAGATGATTAAAGGTTTTTTCTTTGCTTCGAATAGCTTAATTACACTTTCAAAAGTGCCATTGGCGAAAATGCTACCTGTAGCCATCACCACATCCGATTCTGAAAATAGTCTTTCAACTTCTGTTTCTGGAAGTACAGTTACATCATGCTTTTGTGTTCCTATGTTTTCTGGGTTCATATCCGTTGTTAGGACGTTTTGAGGACCGAACTTTTTGGAGATACCTTCAAGTAAGGAAGGCTGAAGGCCTATTATGCCAATCCTTTTGGCTGTTGGGAAATTTTCTGTCAGCCATTGTGCCACAGTTTCACCGCAAAGTTTGGGTTCTTTGTTTTTGCAGTGGACGGTTCTGTTTATTTTACCGAGGAATCTGAAGAGGGCGTTCAGGGTGCTTACGAAGATGGCCCTTTCATAGTTGTTCTTTAGAGGTAGGGCTAAAACATCTTTTAGGGTGCCTTTGAAGTTTCCCGGTTGGTCGGTAAAGGCCTGTCCTCTGGCACCTTTAAAACGGCACTCAATCATAAATTCCTTACCCTTGAGCAAAGGGTAATCCTGTCTATCAGGTTTACCAATGGCTTCTTCTGGGGAAAGGACTTTCAATTGTACAGAAGATTCTACTGAAACAGATTCCTCAAGTAAGTTTTCGTTTATGAGTTTTAGTGCCTTGTCTTTGAGCACATCGTATCCTTGCATTTATCCCTCCGATTTTAATGTTGAATAGTAGGAAAAGGCACAGACCATCCACCCAAATAGAATAGCCATAAATCCTGCTCCGAAGGCTATGGTGCCAATAGCCCCGTAGAACATAAGATTTCCCGCCAGGATATAGGTAGTGGTTCCTGTATAGTACGCTAAAAGGTGCAGTCCCTTGGCTAAATAGTAAAAGCCCACGATCAGTGAGATGTATAGGGCACCTCCTGCCACGATTATGCGTTTGTTAAAAAGGTTTATGGATGGGGTGCCTTTCAAAGCTACGGTTTTTGTGAGCTCTCCAAGGATGGGTCCTATGCCTATGGCGAAGACAAAGGCACCGATGGTGGTTACCCCTGCATATATGAGGGTGTAACCAAGAATGCTTTTGTCGCCGAAGGCTTTCGAAAATTCCCGGTGGGCAATTATAAGCAGTACCAATGATGCCATTCCTGCAATCTCTGCCAGAAAAGGTAAGGTCCCCAAAAACTGAACTGCTACGGCTGTGATGCCTAAGGTTGCCGCTTTTTTGACACTGTTCATCTTTTCATGGCCTTTCTGTAAGCCCTTTCTAACGTGGGTTTTGCTACGGCAGTATAGACCTGCGTGGTTTTTATGTTTGCATGGCCGAGTAGTTCCTGAACGCTTCTTAAATCCGCGCCTCCCATAAGTATATGGGTGGCAAAGGAATGGCGCAGAACATGTGGGTGCACCTTGTTGGGATCAATGCCTGCCTTCTGTGCGTAGAACTTCACAATCTGCCAGAGACGCTGTCTGGTTAATGGTTGTCCCCTGTTGTTTAGAAAGAGTACAGGGTGGTTGTGCCTTCGTTTCTTTAAATACTCGTTTATCCAGTAAAGGGCCATTTTGTGAACTGGAACTATTCTGTCCTTTTTGCCCTTTCCCTGTTTCACAAATATCAGTCCCTGGTTGAAATCGATATCTTCGGTTTTGAGGTTGCATATTTCTGAAGCTCTCAGTCCCGCTGCGTACAATAGCTCAAGTATGGCTCTGTCTCTAAGCCCCAGCTCCGATTGGGTGTCCGGAGCTGATAGGAGCTTTTCTATCTCTTCAAGTGTCAGATAGTGGGGAAGCCTTTCCCACATCTTGGGCTTGTCAATCTGGTCAAATTCCTCTTTTATTTCCATTCCCTGCTCTTTGAGGTATAAGGTAAAATTCTTCACTGATGATAACTTCCTCCTTATGCTGGCGGGGGAGCGCCCCAAACCGTAGAGGTGGAAGATGTAATTTGTAAGGCTTTCAAAGGAAAAGTCTGTGCCGCATAGGTTCACGTACTCTGCAGCATCTCTTTTGTAGGCTTCTGCTGTGTTGCTGGATAGTCCCTTTTCGGAAACTAAGTAGTCCTCAAACTCCTCAAGAACTTTCATTAGACCTTCCTTTTCTCGTCAATTACCGAAAGATCTAAGTAAACCTTTTTCCCGAACTTTTCTTCCATCTCCTGTCTGGCCCAGGTTCCAATTCTCTTTATCATCTGTCCACCTTTACCGATAACCATGGCCTTTATTGATGGCCTCTCCGCAACAATGTAAGCTTGCACATAGACCCTTCCCTTCCCTACATCAACCTCTCCCACCTCTACCCTTACTGATCTTGCCGCGGAGCCTTTTATGTTCATTAGTAGCTTTTCCCGGATGATGTCGTGAAGCATGGGCTTTTGGTCTGTCTTTACAAGATATTGGGGAGGTTCACCCTCCCTTCCTTGGAGGTACTTGGCGGTGGTCTTGAGTAGCTCTTTTATGTTAGCTCCTTTTTTGGCGGATACAGGGATTATCTCGTCCCAGTAAAGCTCCTCTGCTATTTCTTGCATAAAAGGTAGGAATTTTTCTTTCGGTACCCCGTCCATCTTGTTTATCACTACAAATATAGGGATCTTGCCATGATAAGGGGCAAGCTTCTCTAAAAGGGCGTTGTCTTCTTTTGTTATACCTGTGTGGGCATCTATGAGGAAGTAGATGAGGTCTGTGTCTATAAGCTCTTTAAGAGTTTCTCCCATGGCCTCTTCTTCTGTTTTATCCTTGGGCTTTAAAAAACCCGGCGTATCGGTAAAGAAAACTTTTATGCCATTTAGCTCCCTCTCTCCCACTATGGCTTTGGTGGTGGTACCCGGGACGGGGGTTACCCCTGCTATCTTCTTGTCCAGCAGGCGGTTGATGAGGGTGCTCTTGCCTACGTTGGCTTTACCGAGGATTGTCACTTTGGCCCATTTCATGTATGCTCTTCTCCTGTATATTTTTGTGTTTAAAATTATAAGCCAAGAGGTAAGCTTTGGGAACACTTAGAAGCATGACGGGCTTCGGTAAGGCGCTGGTTTCTGAAGATGGTGTAAACGTTAAGGTGGAGATCAAGAGCCTGAATCATAGGTACAAGGATGTTTCTGTCCGTCTGCCCAAAAACTTCTTGTTTGCAGAAATTCCCGTTAGGCAGTTGGTGGCGGAGGTTGTTGAAAGAGGAAAGGTGGATGTGTATATTCAAATTGAGTTTGAAGGGCTTGAGGGCAGAGATATACGCCTTAACAGAGAACTGATCGGTGTTCTTTGGGAGCAAATCAAGGATATCTCTTCGGAACTATCGGTTCCCCTTCCCAACTTTTCCCTTGTGCTTAAGGAGGCTCTTGAGGTGAGAACAGAAGTTGATGAAGAAAAGTACCTTGCTGTTATCAAGAGGGCCGTTGAGGAGGCTTTAAGGGCCCTCGTTAGATTTAGGGAAGAGGAGGGTGAGAGGTTGAAGCTTGATATCCTTAGAAAGCTGTCAAGGATTGAAGAGCTTGTGGGCAAGGCCGATTCCCTTGCGCTTATCGCCGTTGAGGAAGCGAAGGCGAGGCTTATGGAAAGAATGGCGGAGCTTGAGATTGATGACCAGCGTGTGGCTCAGGAAGTGGCTATACTTTTGGACAAGCTGGATGTTAATGAGGAGCTTGTTCGTTTGAGAAGTCACCTTAAAGCCTTTGAGGAAACGCTTCATGAGGGTTCTCCCTGCGGTAGGAAGCTTGACTTTATCGTACAAGAGATGCTGCGGGAGGCAAACACTTTAGGAGTGAAGTCAACCTATGCCAAACTTACCATGATAGCCGTTGAACTCAAGGCGGAGATAGAGAAGGTAAGGGAGCAGGTGCAGAACATAGAGTAATGTTTGCGAGAAAAAGGGGAATACTCTTTGTTGTTTCTGCACCTTCCGGTGCGGGTAAGAGCACGTTGTGTAACAAGTTGCTTGATGATTTGGAAGGGATAGACTTTTCCGTATCCTACACCACTCGTCCTCCCCGTCCGGGCGAAGTTGAAGGCAAAGATTACTTCTTTGTGGACAGAGACACCTTCATGGATATGGTGAGAAAAGGAGAGTTTTTAGAGTACGCCGAGGTTTACGGTAATCTTTACGGAACTTCCAAATCCTTTGTGCAAGAGAGGCTAAAAGAAGGGAAGGATCTTCTGCTTGACATAGATGTTCAGGGAGCCAAGCAGGTGCTTGAGAATATGCAGGAGGCAGTGGGTATATTCATTTTTCCTCCTTCCTTGGATGAGCTTGAAAGGAGGCTTTTGGCCAGAGGAACTGACAGCAAGGAAGTCATAGAAAAAAGGCTGGAGGCTGCCAAGTGGGAGTTAGATCAGGCAGGTATGTACCACTACTGGGTGCTTAACGATGATCTCGAAAGGGCCTATCAGGTATTTAAAGGCATAGTGCTTGCTGAAAGGCACAGGAGCAAAAGGTTAGAAAGGATGTAATGGGCCATATAGATGATTTTGTTGAATATCTGCGACGGGAAAGAAATTTTTCTGAACATACCCTACGGGTTTATCGCAGGGACATAGAGGACTTTTTCGCTTATGTTAGGAAAGACCCCGCTCAGGTAACCTCCAAGGACGTTTCCCGATTTGTTGCTAAGCTTTCTAAAAAAGGATTGAGTCCCCTCAGCGTTTCAAGGAAGCTTTCCGCTCTGAGAAGCTTTTTCAGGTACCTCAAAAAGGTGCGGGTTGTGGGGGAAAACCCTGCTTCCTATGTGAGTAATCCTAAAGCTGGAAGAAGGTTGCCATCCTATCTTTCAAGGGAAGAGATAGAGGCACTTTTGGCTGCTGCTGGAAGCTTGAAAGAAAAGGCCATTTTGGAACTGCTTTACGCCACGGGGATGAGAATTTCTGAGCTTTGCGGCTTGAATGTAGAGGATGTGGATCTTTCGGGATGCAGAGTAAGGGTGAGAGGTAAAGGAAAGAAGGAGAGGGAAGCTTTTTTCGGGGAGCATGCTAAAGAGGCTCTTTTAATGTATCTTAAAGAAGAAAGACCGAAACTTGCAAGGACTTTAAAAAAGGATCGGGAGGCCCTCTTTATTACCAAGAGGGGAAGGATCTCCGACACCACAGTAAGGAGGATGTTGAAAAGACTTGCCTTGAAGGCAGGTTTGGGCAAGGACGTGTATCCCCATCTTATAAGGCATACCTTCGCCACTCACCTTTTAGAGGAAGGACTTGATCTAAGAAGTGTGCAGGAGCTTTTGGGACACAAAAACATTGAAACTACGGAGGTGTACACCCATGTATCCATCAGAAGGTTGGTTGAGGTTTACGACAAAGCCCATCCGAGGGCAAAGGGTGATTAGCACTACCGTTGTGTGTGTGAAAAGAGATGGTAGAGTAGTGATGGCCGCTGATGGGCAGGTTACCCTTGGGGATACGGTGGTGAAACATGGAGCTAAAAAGGTCAGAAAGATATACAAGGACAGGGTTCTTGTTGGATTTGCCGGCGCCACGGCCGATGCCCTCACTTTGATGATGAGGCTTGAAGGTAAGTTAGAGGAGTATGGAGGCAACCTTGCCAGGGCTGTGGTGGAGCTTGCAAAAGACTGGCGCATGGACAGGGCACTGAGGAGGCTGGAAGCGCTTATGGCTGTGGCGGATAAAAACAGAGCTTTTTTGGTTTCGGGAACAGGAGATGTGATGGAGCCGGATGATGGTATTATTGCCATAGGTTCTGGAGGTCCATATGCTTTGGCCGCTGCAAGGGCCCTTGTTAAGCACAGTGATTTGGAGTTAAAAGAGCTTGTTGTTGAAGCTATGAAAATAGCTGCGGGAATTTGTATCTACACCAACGAGAATATTGTTGTAGAGGAGCTGAAATGAAGAACGAGGAGCTTACCCCTCAGCAGATTGTGGAGGAGTTGGACAAGTATATAATAGGACAGGCCAAGGCTAAAAAGGCGGTAGCTATAGCTCTCAGAAACAGATGGAGGAGACAACAGCTTCCTCCAGAAATAAGAGAAGAGGTTCTTCCAAAAAACATACTTATGATTGGTCCCACCGGTGTTGGAAAAACAGAAATTGCAAGAAGGCTGGCTAAGCTTGCCAAGGCTCCCTTTATAAAGGTTGAGGCTTCAAAGTTTACAGAGGTAGGATACGTGGGAAGGGATGTGGAATCTATTATCAGGGATCTGACCAAAGTAGCAGTTAGAATGGTGAAGGAGGAGAAGGAAAGGAAGGTGCAGGAGAAGGCTCGCCACTTTGCCGAGGAAAAGATACTGGATATTCTTCTTCCATTTCCCAAAAGGCGCAGGGGATTCGCTGTAGACGAGGAGGCGCTGGAGCAACATAAAAGGACCAGAGAACAGTTTAGAAAGCTTCTTCAGGAAGGAAAGCTGGATGAAAGAACGGTGGAGGTAGAGGTTGAGGATAAAAGCGCCATGCCTATGATTGAGGTTATTCCTATTACTGGTATGGAAGACATGGACATAAGCATAAGGGAAATGCTGGGGAACATGTTTCCTAAGAAGATGAAGAAAAAGAAGATGAAAGTAAAAGATGCTTTGGAGTATCTAACCAAACAGGAGGCTGAAAGACTCATTGACATGGATGAAGTAATAAAAGAGGCAATAGAGAGGGTTGAGCAAACGGGAATCGTTTTCATAGATGAGATAGACAAAATAGCCGGGAGAGAAACGAAGCACGGTCCCGATGTGTCCAGAGAAGGCGTGCAAAGGGATCTTCTTCCTCTTGTTGAGGGTACATCGGTAACCACCCGCTATGGGGTTGTGAGGACAGATCATATACTTTTTATAGCGGCAGGTGCTTTTCACGTCTCAAAGCCTTCGGATCTTATACCTGAGCTTCAAGGAAGATTTCCCATAAGGGTAGAACTTGATCCTCTT
Organism: Aquificota bacterium; assembly: GCA_015494645.1. Lineage (GTDB taxonomy): Bacteria > Thermosulfidibacterota > Thermosulfidibacteria > Thermosulfidibacterales > Thermosulfidibacteraceae > Thermosulfidibacter. The sequence goes on along the minus strand of WGAU01000022.1, from coordinate 4,376 downwards.
ACTAAGGAAGACTTCATCAAGATACTCACTGAACCGAGAAATGCGCTGACCAAACAGTACAAAGCCCTTCTTGAAACAGAAGGGGTGGAGCTTGAATTCACCAAGGATGGTATAGATCGCATAGCCGAAATTGCCGTTAGTCTCAACGAAAAGATGGAGAACATAGGGGCGAGAAGGCTTTACACTGTGATGGAGAAGCTGCTTGAGGATGTTTCTTTCAATGCTCCCAATATGAAGGGAGAAAAGGTGGTTGTTGATAGAGAGTATGTGGATCGCCATCTTAAGGATGTGGTGAGGGACGAAGATTTGAGCAAATACATACTTTAAAAGGCTTGCTATGGAGGTTGCCTCTTACGTTCAGCAGATTGCCTTGGGCATTGTGCCGGTTCTCTTCAGTATTTCTGCCCATGAGGTGGCTCACGGCTACGTTGCCTATCTGTGCGGTGACCCTACGGCTAAAGAGGCCGGAAGGCTTACTTTGAATCCTATAAAGCATTTAGATCCTATAGGCCTGTTGGTCTTTATCATTACCCGTGTGATTGGCTGGGCGAAGCCCGTTCCTGTAAACCCCTGGAATTTCAGGAATCCGAAAAGAGATATAATATTTGTTGCCTTTGCAGGTCCATTGACCAACCTTGTTCTTGCTGCTTTGTGCGCTGTTGGTTTCAGGATAGCCATATCTCACTGGCCTGTCTTACTGACCCATGTTGCTTCTTTTCTTCATTTCGGTGTGGTACCGGGGGTTGAAGGATTGTACAAGATTTTGACTCCTCTAACTATAATTATATTCTGGGGCATAATTATTAACTGTGCCCTGTTTATATTCAACCTCATCCCTGTTCCCCCCTTGGACGGGGGAAGGATTGTCTATGGCCTTTTGCCTGAGCCTCTTGCGACTAAATATGCTTCCTTGGAAAGATGGGGACTTATCATTGTTATAGCGGTTGTTTTCGTGGGAGGAGCGGATAGATATTTTAGCTATGCGGTTATGAAGATGGCGCTTATACTTGCCGGAGCGTCTTAGGAGGTTTTGGCTATGGGATTGGTTACGAAACTTCTTGAAAAGTTTATTGGCACCAAGAACGAAAGGGAGCTAAAAAGACTGTGGCCCATCGTTCATAAAATAAATGCCATTGAGCCTGAGGTCGAAAAGCTTACCAACGAGCAGCTTGCTAACAAGACCAAAGAGTTCAAGTCGCGTTTGCAGGAGGGAGAAACCCTTGACGATCTCTTGCCCGAAGCCTTTGCGGTGGTAAGGGAAGTGTCAAAGAGAACGCTTGGGATGCGCCACTTTGACGTGCAGCTTTTGGGCGGCATAGTGCTTCATCAAGGCAAGATCGCTGAGATGAAGACAGGTGAAGGAAAGACCTTGGTTGCCACCCTACCCATATACCTGAACGCTCTTCTGGAAAGGGGCGTGCATTTAGTTACGGTAAACGATTATCTTGCAAGAAGGGATGCCCTCTGGATGGGACCCATCTATCTTTTTCTTGGGCTTACAGTGGGAGTTATACAACATGATGCCTCTTATTTAGTGGAGTGGGAGGATCCTGAAACTTACAGGACCAAGCTTGTTCCATGTACCAGAAGGGAGGCTTATCTTGCTGATGTGACCTACGGACAGAACAACGAGTTTGGCTTTGATTATTTGAGAGACAACATGGCATGGGACATATCAGAATGCGTGCAGAGGGAACTTTACTACGCCATAGTGGACGAAGTAGACAGCATCCTGATTGATGAGGCACGAACCCCTCTGATCATTTCGGGACCGGCGGAGGAATCTCCAGAGCTATATCACGTGGCCAACAGAGTGGTTCAGGGGTTGAAGAAGAATGTACACTACGAGGTGGATGAAGAGGCCAAGACGGTGATGCTAACAGAAGAAGGCATCAAGGAACTGGAAAGGCGCCTTGGCATAGACAACCTTTATGATCCTATTCATGTGGATCTGCTTCATAAGATAGAGCAGGCATTAAGGGCACATGTTCTTTTCAAAAGGGACGTGGATTACGTGGTGAAGGACGGGGAAGTGATAATAGTTGACGAGTTTACAGGCAGACTAATGCCCGGCAGGCGCTGGAGCGATGGGCTTCATCAGGCCATTGAGGCCAAAGAGGGTGTTAAAATAAAAGCAGAAAACCAGACTCTTGCCACCATAACTTTCCAGAATTATTTTCGTATGTACGAAAAGCTTGCGGGTATGACGGGTACCGCAGAAACCGAAGCTGCTGAGTTTATGGAAATTTACGGTTTGGACGTAGTGGTAATACCCACTCACAAACCCATGATAAGGGTGGATTATCCAGACGTGGTTTTCAAGACCGAGAAGGAAAAGTGGGAAGCGGTGGTCAAAGAGATAGAAGAGATGCACAAGAAAGGCAGGCCAGTGCTTGTGGGAACCACGTCCATTGAAAAGTCGGAGATGCTTTCCAGAATGCTCAAAAAGAAGAGGATTCCCCATCACGTTCTCAATGCCAAGTACCACGAAAAGGAGGCAGAGATAGTTGCTCAAGCGGGAAGGCTGGGTGCTGTAACCATTGCCACCAACATGGCTGGCCGTGGAACGGACATAATGCTGGGCGGCAACCCTGAGTTTTTGGCGAAAGAGGAGCTGAAGAAAAAGTACGGAACCCTTGAGGGCATTTCCAAAGAAGAATGGGAAAGAACACTGGAGAAGTACAGAGAAATCACCGAAGAAGAACGCAAAAAGGTGGTTGAACTTGGGGGACTTCACATAATAGGCACCGAAAGGCACGAGTCAAGAAGAATAGATAACCAGCTCAGGGGTCGTGCGGGAAGACAGGGCGATCCAGGTTCCAGCAGATTTTTCCTTTCCCTTGAGGACGATCTTTTGAGGATATTTGGAGGAGATAAGCTGAAGGGCTTGATGGCAAAATTGGGGATGCAAGAGGGAGAACCCATTGAACATCCATGGGTTACCAAGGCCATAGAGAACGCCCAGAAAAAGGTTGAAGCTCACAACTTTGAGATAAGAAAGCACCTGCTTGAATACGACGACGTGATGAACAAACAAAGAGAAGTTGTTTATGCCCAGAGGAGAAAGATACTGGAAGGCGCTGATCTAAGGGAGGAAATCTTTGGTATCATAAGAGAACTTGTGGACGAGATTGTGGACTCTGCCGTGGAAGACAAAGAGCTCAACTACGAACAGGTGGCGAAGGGCTTTTACAGAATCTTCAACATAAAAATACCGGTTGAAGAACTAAAAGATAAGAGAGAAGATGCTCTTAAGAGTTTTCTGTTTGAAAAGGCAAAGGAAGTTTACGAGGAGAAAGAAAAGCTTGCCGGAAGGGAAAACATAGCTTCACTGGAGCGCATGGTATTTCTCTACACTCTGGATTCTCTCTGGAAGGACCACCTTTTAAACATGGATCATCTGAGGGATGTCATAGGCCTTAGAGGGTACGGGCAGAGAGATCCTCTAAACGAGTACAAAAGGGAAAGCTTTGAGCTGTTTGCCGATATGATACAACGTCTCAAAAGACAGGTGGTTGAAACGCTTTTCAGGGTTGAGGTCAGAGTTGAAGGGGAAGAGGTTGAGAGAAGGGTGAAAGAAAAAAGAAAGGGACGCAGAAAGTACGTTGAGCATAGAGGGACATCTGAGGAGCAACCTCAGGTTCAGACTGTCAGAAGAAAGGGACGCAAAATAGGCAGGAACGAACCCTGCCCCTGCGGCTCAGGCAAAAAATACAAACATTGTTGCGGTAAGTAACAGCTTTAAGCGCTACGAAACTGTTCGAAAAATAGCCGGTGATCTTCAACCCGACTTTGACAGTCAATTTAATAAAGGCATTCTGTTTGGGATAGTTACAAGAAGCCTAAATCTTGAGTGATTAATTTGCAGGAGGTCATGTACTAAAATTCCTATGAAAAGGGTGGCCGATAAGGAGGGCCACCCAATGAGAAAGGTAACACCCTTCCTTGAATTTCCCTTTGGAAAGCCTTGTCTTCAGGTTTCTTGTAATTGGATTCTCTTTCCTTGAGTACCCAGTAGCCAAGTATGTGCTTGTAGCCTTCAAAATCTATCCCCAAGGCTACAAAGATGGAAATGTCATTCAAACTTTCTGTATCTGGATCCCTCAGTTTGCCCCAGTAGGCATCTATGAATACTGCTACCCAGTCAGACTTGAGAGGTTGTCTTTTGAAGACATCAAGCTTCTCTTTTATCATGTCCATGATGTCTTCTATGGACTCTAAGAAGTTGCCGCAGCGAACCATTGGAACCTTCAGGTCAAGAGTGTCAAAAGAAAGGTGAAGCTTTCTCTTTCTTTTTCCATCACCGCGTTGATAAAGGTCTGGAGCAGGTGACTTAGAGCAGGCTTTATGCCCTGGCTTTCTGCAATGTCCTGGAT
>WGAU01000021.1 GCA_015494645.1 Aquificota bacterium | reverse complement strand
GCTACTATAAGAAGGTCAAGTTCATCGTCAATGAGGTAGTCTTCCCAGCGGACTTCTTTTTCCATCTCTTTGTATTTTCTGTAAAGCTTCCAGTCGTGCTTGGTGAGCTCTCCAGGTCCTAAATAGAGAGACTTTATGAGTTGGGGCTCTCTTCCTTCGCATCCGGTTAATGCCCAAGGTTTTTCCGGTGGAGGTTTGTATAGATGGGTGCTTATAGAAACGGATTCCATCATTTGAGCTATAATACCGTCAATCTGTATGAGAACTGGGTTTCTGTATTTATCAGCCAAGTTGAACGCTTCAAATACACAGTCCACCGATTCCTGAACCGTTGATGGGGCAAGTACTAAAGTTCTGTAGTCTCCGTGTCCACCGCCTCTTGTGGACTGGAAGTAATCTCCTTGGTTGGGCTGGATTCCTCCCAAGCCGGGGCCACCTCTGTTTACGTTAACTATGACTGCGGGAAGTTCCATGCCTGCCATGTAGGAGATTCCTTCCTGCATAAGGCTTATGCCTGGGCTGGAGGATGCAGTCATGGCTCTAACTCCTGTCATGGAGGCGCCCATAACCATGTTTATGGCGGCCAGTTCGCTTTCGCTCTGTATGAACACTCCGTTTACCTCAAACATACGCCAAGACATGTACTCAAGTATCTGGGACTGGGGAGTGATAGGGTAGCCTGCAAAGAACCTGCAGCCTGCCTGAATGGCTGCTTCTGCTATAGCATCGCAGCCTTTCCAGAGTTTCATTTCACTCATTTGTACACCTCTATACATACATCTGGACATACCTCAGCACACAGGGCACAGCCTGTGCACTTTTGCTGATCGGTGCATAGGGCATACTGATATCCCTGTTTGTTCACCCGGTCGGAAAATTTGAGTAGTCCATGTGGACATGCGTCTATGCAGAGTCCGCAACCTTTGCATCTTTCCTGATCTATTTTTACCATTTATCCACCTCTTCCGATTTTTACTATATTACCTGCCATTTTCTCAAGTTCCCTTATGCGTTCCTCCCCTGCAAGCTTTCTAACACTAACAAAAGTCCTGTTTCCTTTCAAAGTCTTTTCCACCAGGAGATGGTTGTCTGCCGCTGAGGCAACCTGAGGGAAGTGGGTGATGGCTATCACCTGTCTCTTTTCCCCCAGCTTCTTTAGCCTTTCTGCCACTAAAGAGGCGGTGCTGCCCCCTATGCCTGCATCTATCTCATCAAATATTATGAGATTGGTCTCTTCCCTGTCTGAAAGGACTACCTTCAAAGCCAAAAGCACCCTTGATAACTCTCCCCCTGAGGCAATCTTCTTTAAGGGTAAAGCTGGGGCGTCTGGGTTTGCGGAAAACATGAATTCTACTTTGTCTAAGCCTTGAGGACCAGGCTCGGTGTTCTGGAATTCTATTTTGAATACGGGCTTGTCAAATCCCAGCGCTTTTAGCTCTTTTGTAATTAGCTCTTCAAGCATTGAGGCTGCTTCTTTTCTCTTTTGGGAAAGGGTTTGGGCTTTTTCGCCAAGCTTTTCTTTTAGTTCTACCAATTTTCTTTCTAAATCTTCCTTTTCAAAGGAGGCATTTTCCAGAAGCTCAAGCTTCTTTTTGGCTTCTTCGTAGAAGTTCAGAACCTCTTCCGTTGAGGGTCCGTACTTTGCCTTTAGATTTTGATAAGCGTTTAGCCTCTCTTCAATCTCGTTAAGCCTTTCAGGTGTGAAGTCATAGCTTTCTGCGATACTGCTGAGCTTGAAGGAGGCATCTTCCACAAGAGCAAGGGCAGTTTCAAGATTGCCAATAGCCTCGCTGACAGTGGGTGAGGTTTCCTTTACCCTGTTTGCTTCTGCGATAACCTGTGAGATTAAAGATGCGGCGCTGTTTTCTCCCTCGGATAGAAGTTGTTTGGCCATTTCTCCAATATAACGCAAAAGTTCTATGTTTTGTAGAATCTTTCTTTCCTCGTTGAGTTGCTTTTCCTCCTCGGGAGCGGGTGATATCTCTTCAATTTCGTTTACCACGAACCTCAGATAGTCCATTTCTCGTTTTGCTTCCGCTTCCCTTTGCTGTAGCTTTTCTAAGTTTTCTAAAGTCCGACCGTATTCTTGGTAGAGCTTTTGGTACTCTTGGAGTTCATCCTTTAGATTGGCGAAGGCATCCAAAATGGAAAGTTGGTATTCTGGCTTAAGTAGTTTTAAGCTTTCCCTTTGTCCCTGTATCTCCAATAGATATGCGGAAATTTCTTGAAGTTTTTTTAGGGTAACCGGTGAGTCGTTGATGAATACCTTTCCCCTGCCGGAGCGCTCTATAATACGCCTTACTATAATCTCGTCGTTGGCTTCTATGCCCATGTCTTCAAGGATCTTTTTAAGCTTTGGGCTTTCAAGTTCAAATACCCCAACAACCACGGCAGATTCTGCTTCTGGGTGCACAGTATCCCTGTCTGCCCTTGCTCCTCCTGCAAGAGATATGGCCTTTGCTATCAAGCTCTTACCCGAGCCCGATTCTCCTGTGATTGCATTGAAGCCTTCGGAAAAATCCACCTGAAGCTTTCTGATTATACCAAGGTTCTGGATTGTTAGAAGCTTTATCATAGCTTCATCTTGGTAATATAAGTTCTTAGACCTTTCTCCAGCAGGTAGTCTCTTAGAAGATTCAGAAAATCTTCATCCAAATGTTCTTTCACCTTCTGGCCTATTTCTTCCCATCCCTTTTCTTCAAACACTTTGCCTTCTTCTTCATATAGAAGCAAAGGCCCTTTGAGAGTGTGGGTGTAGTAGTTCTTCTTATCTTTGAACATTATGAGGTTATCCTGAATCAGAATGTTAAGGATAAGAACTTGAGCTGGGGTATCCTTAAGCTCTTCTATGCGTTTTTCAATTTCCTCAATCTGCTTTTTCTTCTCCTTGATCTCGTTGAGAAGCTTGGTTGCTTCCATGTGTTTCATGCGTACATCTTCCACTACTGTTCTTGCGTACTTAGGAAGCTTCTTTACGGTCTCATCAAGCTTTTTGTGGTCGTTGAGTAGCTTATATATGAGCGGTTTGAGCTTAATGGCGTTTTCTTTGAGGGTGGGTTTCATGTAACTTACCAAAAGGTTCAGTTGTCCGTCCATATGAACCTTTGCCTTCTTTATGGCTGCTTCGACGTTTTTTATCTGGGATTCCAATTGGGCCTTTTCCTTTTCCAGCTCTTCAATCTGTTTTCTTATCTGGGGAACCTCCAGTCCATTTATAATAAACTTGTTGAAGTCTCGCCCTTCCTCTATGCAGATGAAGTCGTGGGCGTAGAAGGTGGATGATTTGAGCGACTTTAAGGCTATTACCCTTTTAGCCCTAATCGTTGAGCCAGACACCACTTGCAAAAAGGTTTCTTCAGCATCAACATTTGAGTTCACAGATCTATCTATAAAGGCTTTTCTGGCTATTACCTTAGCTCCTATGGTGTTGTTTATTTTGCATACGTCTGCCTTAACCGTGGCGTCTTTTGCTACGGTTCCTTCTATCACAACATTTGATCCTTCAACCACCGCCTTTCTGCCTACGTTTCCTTTAATAATTACTGTCTTACCCGGAGAGATGAGCTTGAAGTCATCTTTTACGGCATCGTGTACAGCCCTGTCTCCTTCAGCAGCCACCTCAATGTTTACCCCGGTGCCCTCAAATATGATGTTGCCCGTGGTGTAGTCCACCCTCTTCTCTTTCACATAGTCAGAAAGGCCCATTAATCCGTTTTCAATGAATAAATATCCGTCTTTCTTCGCTATTATATCGTAAAGGGTCTTGTCCTCTTTCTTTACCTCCTTGACCTCAAGGGTTTCCTCATCCACTTTGAAGGGCAGAGGGTCAATCTCCTTGAAGGGTATAACTTCTCCGGTGACCTTTATGCCTATTTCCCCAGGGATGTACTCAACGGTGACTACCTTCTGTCCGGCAAGAACCTTTTTGTCAGTATATCCTCTGTCTTTGAAGTTTATCCTGCCCGTCCTTTCGTTTATTACCTTTCCAGCGGGGGTGACCAGAGGAATGTAGTATATCTCTCTTCGGTAAGGATCTTTGGGAGGCTTCCCTTCGGCGGCTTTGAAAGAGAAAGGTTTTTTTGCCTTGTAGATGAAAACCAACGCTTTTTCCCAGCCCCCTATGATCTTTTCATCTGGAAGGTGTCCATAGATGATACCTTCTTTTAGCAAAAGCTTCTTGGTTTCTTTTATGAGCTCTTTCTTCTGAGCTGGGGTGAGAATCAGAGATTCTTCGGCCTTTTCAAGTTGTTCCGATGAGATGTGCATTCTGAAGGTGGGAAGCACCTTTACGTATGCTGCTGACTGCTGGAGCTTTTCATCCACTTCAACCAGACAGTCAAAGATAGTGATAAGTCCGGGGACTTTGATCC
>WGAU01000020.1 GCA_015494645.1 Aquificota bacterium | reverse complement strand
GCGTCAGATGTGTATAAGAGACAGATATTAGAGAGAGGAAATCTTTGAAACACTATTGTTTTTTGTTATTGTACCTTTTGTGAAAGCGGCAAAATGTCTGCTGGGAGGTAGCAATGGGAAACGGAGTTTATAACCTTGATCCATCCTTAGATGCTACAAGGGATCATGTTCTCTATGACGACGGGAATCACAAGGTTATTTATCTTGGGACTCAAGGAATGGGAAAAGGGGATGTAGAGGTTAATTCTTACCTTATAATAGACAACAACAGAGGTCTTTTGGTTGATCCAGGCGGATACAAAATTTTTGCCAAAGTTATTTCAAATATTTCTAAGTATCTTGATCCTAAAAATATAGATTACATATACATGTGTCATCAGGATCCAGACGTAGCAGGTAGCATTCCTCTTTGGAGGAAGATATCTAATGCGAAGATTGTAGTGCATTGGTTGTGGGTTAGGTTTTTGCCACATTTTGGTTTTGAGGATGTGGATAGTGTTGCTCATCCTTTGCCAGACGAGGGGGAGAGGTTGAACTTGGGGAGTGCCATTTTGGAATTCATCCCTGCGCACTTTTTACACAGTCCGGGACACTTTAGCATATACGATAGGGAGAGCAAATTTCTTTTTACGGGGGATATAGGTTTTGCACCTTTAGACAAACCAGTTTTGGTTATGGAAAGTTTGAGTGCTTGTATGGACGGCATGAAGCAAATTCATGAAAGGCTTATGGCTTCTTCCAAGGCTTTGAAAATTTGGGTTGATAGGGTGAGAGGATACGAAGTTGAAGCTGTGTTGCCCCAGCACGGAGCGATAATACCCAAGGGTGAGATCTCTCGCTTTTTTAACTTCTTAGAGGGTTTAAAATGCGGCGTTGATTTAATGTAAGGAGGCTTCCATGGCTGAAAAGATAGTAGAGGATCTTTCAAGGATACTTTCCGATGCAGTAAGGCTTGAGGCTTCAAATAAAGAAACGTCCACTTTGGTTCAAAGTGTCGCAGAGGAAGTGCTTACCAAGTTCGTTGAAAACTCCCAGATGATAACAGACAACATAGACAAGCTGACGCAGATTGTGGAAGAGCTGGATAGGTTTAGGAAGGACTTTCTCCCATTTTTTAAAAAGTTTGAGGGATTTGCCAGGCAGTTTAACGCTCTTGTGGAGAACTTGCAGTATGTATCAAAGATATCCGATGCTATTGGTAAAGTAGCCAAGCAGACAAAGCTTGTGGCTCTCAACGCTGCCATTGAAGCGGCTCGTGCAGGTGAGCATGGAAAAGGATTTGCTGTGGTAGCAGATGAGGTGGGTAAGATGGCTGTGCAGACCATGAAGCTTACCGATGAAATCAGGGAGTTTAATAAAAGGGTTGTTACAGAGCTTGAGAGTCTGAGAGAGGCCTTGACTTTTCTGGATAAGATAAAAGAGGGAACGGAGATTCTTGGAAAAGATGTGGATGAGATAGTGAACATAAGTTCCTTGCTTGACGAGATTTCAAAGGATCAGAAGACAGTTGCTCATGATATAAAGGGCCTTTACGGTATATCACACATTCTCAACATGATCTATGATATGCAGAAAGATTTTAACCAAAAGCTTGCAAAAGTGCTTGCGGACTTTGCGGCCAGATAAAGATTTCGTATTTTCCAAAGCCAAAGCTTGTGTTTTTGCCAATGTGAACATAGCTACAAAGCGTCAGTATAGGTAGGAATTCTTTTAGGTTGCCTTCAAACTTTGCTTCACCTATAAATCCTTTCATGAGGTAGACTTTTTTGGTTCTTCCCGAATATCGGTTGAAACTTATAAATTTAAGATTTTTCTCAACTGTGGTTATCTTTTCGGAGGATGCTATAACTCCTTTAAAGTCGATATCAAGAGGTTTTTGAGCATGAAAGTATGACAGAGCGGATATTCTTCTAAGAGCGTTTCTTACGAGTATGTGAAATTCTAAATCTTTTTGAGTTATTATTTTTCTGGAAAATTTTAAGGCTGTTGGAGTTAAGAAGCGTATAGTTATTCTGTTGGTATCCGGAATTTCTGGAGGCGGCATGTTTTTTGGTAAAAATACTTTTCCTTTTTCAAAAAGCTTTCTGTGGCTTTGCTCGTCAATTAGATCTATCAGTTTCAAAGGAACCCTTTGAGGACCAAGTCCTGTTTTTCCCATTGCATCAAGGCTGAGAATTACCTGAGGAAAGTATTCAATGGCTTTTCCTATTAGGGTAAGTTTTATGTTGAGGATCTTGTCCTTTTTGTAAGGGAAGGGCGGAGAAAAGGTGAAGGGATGAGGTATGAAAGGGTATCCTTTTAGTCTATCGGCTTCTTTGGGTCTTGGGGTTTCAAATAGGTATCCGTAGGCACAGGTTTGATTGAGTGCGCATTCCAAGCAGCTTTCGTATGCCCTGGCAACGCAAGAAATTTTCTTTAGCGCTTTTCCGAAGGCTCCTCTAAAACTTGAGAATAGCTTTTTAGGTAGTTTTTCTGGATCTTCCACCTCGAACCGAGCTGTGAATGTTGTAAAGGGAAGCCATATGAATGACATACCATCCTCCCCATGCTAAAATAACAAAGTGTGGATATGGATGCAAAGCAGGCTTTAGACAGAGCTGAGGAACTGTTGTCAAAAGGTGAGGAGTATTCTGCAAAATCTATTGTTTTGCGATATAGACTGGTTTCCGGGCAAAGTGCGGAAGATTACTTTAGATGGGCAAAGCTGTGTGAGGATCTTGCCCTTGATAAGCTTGCTTTGGAGTGTATTTCCGCGGCTTTATCCAAGGATCCGGATAACCTCAAGTATCTTCTTATGCAGGCAGATATAAACTATAGATTGGGGAACTTGTTCGATACTGCACGCATATTGAGATACATTCTGGAAATAAAAGAGTCCGCTACTGTGAGAGGTTTTCTTGCCAAAGTTTTGAAGGAGATGGGACAGGTGGGAGCTGCTTGTGCGGTATCTGGTGAGAAAGAAGTTCGTCAAGAGTTTCAATCTTTTTTGCGCAGATTCCCACCCGATCTTGGATACAGGGAGCTTGAACCCTTTTTTGTGCTGTTTAGAGGAAGAAAGATACACGCCGAAGTGGTTTTGACTTCTTTGGGAAGAAAAGCGTTAATTTTTAGGGATGGAGGAATAACGGTAAACAGGTTGAAGGAGCATCTTCTTGGCAGAGTGTATTTGGTGTATTTTCCTCTGCTTGAGGATAATACGCTAACTTCGTCTTTCCTTTCTGTGAAAATTTGTTCGGATCAGATAGAGAGGCACTTAAAGGAAGAGGACTGGCTGGATAGAAAAAGAGAGTCTATAAAAGATTTTTCTCTTAGGCTTTTGAAAATTGCCTCTTCTTGGGGGCTGAATCCGGCACTTGAGAGGATGGATGACTTTAATTACAGACTGTGGTTTTTCTTTGCAGAGCCGGTGCACTTTTTGTGGGCAAAGAGGTTTTTAGAGACGCTGGTGGAGAGGTTTCCTACTCCTGAAAGTGGAATAACTCTTACTCCTGAAATACCTACCGAAGGTGAGGGAATTGGTTGGCGCGAAAAGGGATTTGAATTGCCACTGGGTATAAATCCCTTAACTTTGGAAAGAACGCTTTTTATGGATAAAAAAGGCGATCCTTATACCGAGCAGCTCAAATTTTTAAAAAGGATTGTGCCTTTATCTTTTGATAAACTGAGAAACTTTTGTCGCAAAGGGCAGGTGGGATTTTCGGACACAAAGTATCCTTCGGAATTGGTTAAGTTAAGGAGAAAGTGTGCTGTAATAGACTATATCCTAAAGAAGTCGGAGGCAGGGAAACGTCTTTCACGAGAGGAAAAGCTTGCCATAATGCTTACAGTTGGCTTTTTGGATAGTGGAAAGGAAATCGTGCACCAATTGCTTTCTGGAACGCCTGATTATTCCTTTGTTAAGGTTGAGAGGATGTTTCAATCGTTGCCTCCGAAGCCCATAAGTTGCAATAAACTGGAAATGTGGTTTTCTGGGCTGGTTCTGGAAACGCCCTGCGTTTGCCTCTTTGGTAACTTGCTGAAGGATCGTTATCCATCTCCTTTGCTTCATGTAAGACCTGAGCGGGTTCCATCAAAAGATACCTGTTATAGTATTGGCTATTCCAAACCAAAGGAACTGGCTATGGTGTATTTGAAGCTAAAGGAAAAGCTTTCTTTTGTGGAAGATGAGCTTATTGAGTTTTTCAAAAGGAATCCGGGCAAAAAGATACGAGCCGGAGATTATCTGTTATTTTTCAAAAAAGGCGTGCTTTCTATTTGCAAAAGAAAGAAAAATAGTTAAAATTATCATAAGGCAGAAACCTAAAATGGGGATAGGGTTGTTGAGGGAGGAATCGGTAGGGGTCGCCACTTTTTGTGGTTGTCAGAATTTTTAGAGTTTTTAATAACTTAGGCTTGAGTATGTTTGGAGCCTTACCGATTGGAGAAATGGCTTATGTATTATAGGGTTGAGTGTTTCCTTTAGCCAGTTTTGTGGTTGTTTTTGAAGATTGTGAGCATGTTAACAAGACCTTGCCGATTTGGCTTCGTAAGTTTTTGGTTTTGGAACAAGTTCTGATGCTACTGTTGGAAAAACCTCCCTCATGAAGAAGGGATTGCGACGCTAACTTATAATAGAGTCAATCTTAATGTTATCACCATCTGTTGGAAAAACCTCCCTCATGAAGAAGGG
>WGAU01000019.1 GCA_015494645.1 Aquificota bacterium | reverse complement strand
TTACCCATTCCCTTGTCTTTTCCTTAACTTCTCTGAGATCCATCTTCTCCCACAAATACAAGCACTCGTACTTGTATGTCCTCCAGAACCTCTCTATCAGTATGTTGCCCCTAAAGCCTTCTTCAGAAACGCTTAGCTTGATCCCAAAGCCTTAAGAAGCCCTGTAAACTCACCCCCCACAAACTGCTTGCTTCTTACCAGCTCAACACAAAAGTCAGCACTAAGGCCGTGAATTTTATAGCTGGTCTAATAATTGGGGACCACTTCATATTTTAGCTTGTTAGGCGCTTTTGCAAGATTGATGGAGTAATCAAGGTAACAGTTGCTTTTTGTGCATTTTCAAGGTTTAATGGGCACATGGATTCTAAGAAAGCGGCAACGAAACCCCTACTGTGTCTGGTTTTGAACAAGACCTTTCTTCCTTTTGATATTATTACTTGGCAGAAAGCCATCACCTTAGAAGTTATGGGAAGATGTCTAACATTAGAATACCACCCTACCAGAAGAATTAATAGCGTGAAAAAGCAGTGGGAAGTTCCCATTGTCATAAAAGTAAATTCCATCCGCACAACCATGGTGTCCACTCCTCCAACAAGGATGATGATCTATTACAGAGATGGCTTCAGATGTGCCTACTGCGGAAAGATGCTAAGAGACAATGAGCTAACAATAGACCACATAGTTCCCAAGGCTAAAGGAGGAACGTGGAGTTGGGAAAATTTGGTTACATGCTGCAGAAGTTGCAATTTTAGGAAAAAAGAAGAAATCTGGATGCCAAAGTTTGCTGTTCCTGCAAAGCCAAAGTTTCTCTTCCCTCAATACATGAAGGCCCAGAAAAGAGTTGACGAGGCCACAAGAAGCATCTGGAAAAGATACATTCCCAAGGGTATGGTAAAATCTCTGGCCTTATGAAAGAAATGCACTCCATCTTTGAATCCATTGTTAGCTTCTTTGATCAGCAAAACTGGGATAAAGGGATACTTCTTTTATCTCTCAGAAAGAACTGGAAAGAAATAGTGGGTGATTACGTGGCAAACCACAGTTTTCCATCCAGAATCACAGGAAACACTCTTCTTATAGGAGTGGACAACAATGTGCTCATGCAACAGCTCAGCCTGCAAAAGCATGTTATACAAGAAAGGATTTATAAGCTTACAAGTCAGCAGTTTGATGTAAAGTTCATGTTTAAAAGGAAGAAAAAAAGGACAAAGAAGCTCAACAGAAGAAATCTGTCTTCAAAAGAACTGAGGGAAATTCACGATTTAGTTTCCCGTATGAAAGACAGGGAACTCAGCAAGTTGCTCGCAAACGTCATAGTGAAGCTTGAAGAAAGAAAAGGTTAATGCTTTAATTTCAATTCCAGAACGCCACTAATGGAGGCTCAGATGAGGGAGATCGTTAATAAAATCTTCCTGTTTGTGATCATTTCCACTCTAATTCTTCCTATGGGATGCGCCAAGAAAAGCCAGCCCATGAAAGCACCTTTCTTTGAAGCCAAGGGACTGGACGGAAAGATTTACACCTTAAACGACTACAAAGGAAAGTATCTGTTTCTTATCTTCTGGGCCACGTGGTGTCCCACCTGCAAAAAAGAACTTAAGAACTTAGCGGCAAACTACGAGAGTCTTGAAAAAGCTGGCATCAAGGTACTTTTAGCATGCATGGATAAAAATCCAGAGGCTGTTAAGAAAACCGCTGAAGATAACGGTTTTGCCAATATGCCCATTGCTATTGTATCCGATCAGATGATGGTAGATTACCAGTGGGTCAGGTTCCTGCCTACAGGAGTTCTCATTGACCCATCAGGAACCATTATTGAAAGGTTTGTGGGAGAACTCCCTGTTGAGGAAGTCATAAAGGCTGTTAGAGGTCAAAACCGGTGAGCTTTCTGACCTCTTCCATTGTAGCCAAAGCAACCTCCCTCGCCTTTTTACTTCCTTCCCTGAGTATATCCAAGACGGTGTTTCTTTCCTCTTCCAACTTCCTTCTTTTTTCTATGACTGGTCCCAGCTCCTCCATCATGTGCTTGTAAAGAACTCTCTTACAATCTATGCATCCGAAGGATGCTTTTCGGCAGCTTTCCTCAATATCCTTCCTAACTTCCCCGGGGACAAAGGCCCTATGTAGATCGTAAACGGGACATTTTTCAGGATCCCCGGGATCGGTTTTTCTTTTTCTGTTGGTATCAGTGACCATGGGCCTCAATTTATTCCAGATCTCTTCGGGGGTATCGGCAAGGTAGATAGCATTATCGTAACTTTTGCTCATCTTCCTCCCATCCACCCCCGGCACTTTTGGTGTCTCGGTAAGCTTGGCCTGAGGCTCAGGAAAACACTTGCCGTATAAGTAATTGAATCTTCGTGCGATCTCTCTTGTAAGCTCCAAGTGTGGGAGCTGATCCACTCCTACAGGAACAAAATGGGCCTTGTAGATAAGTATGTCCGCTGCCTGAAGAACTGGGTATCCCAAAAAGCCATAGGTAGCAAGATCCTTGTGCTTCAGTTCCTGACGGATCTCCTTATAGGTGGGGTTTCTCTCAAGCCACGAAACTGGTGTAAACATTGAGAAGAGCAGATGAAGCTCCGCATGCTCCTTTACCCAAGACTGGACAAATATAATGCTCTTTTCAGGATCAAGGCCCGCAGCAAGCCAATCTATGGCAACTTCTAAGGTGTACTCTTTTATGCTTTTGGGATTCTCATATTCTGTAGTCAAAGCATGCCAGTCTGCTACAAAGTAAAAGCACTGGTATTCATCCTGCAACGCAACCCAATTTTTCAAAGCCCCAAGGTAGTTGCCCAAGTGAAGCTTTCCCGTAGGTCTCATCCCACTAAGAACCCTCTTCATTACCTTACCTCCAAATCCAGTGCTAAAGCACCTCTTTTATGAATCAAAATCCTCTCACCTTCAAGCACCAACGGACCTTCAAAGACCTTACACAATTTTGAAGGAGCGCACATATACTCGTAGCATGTAAACCTAACACCTCCCAGCTTAATGGGAGTGCAATTCAGCCTGACAACCTTCTCAACAGGAATCCTTCGTCTTATATATGGAAGCCAGTTGCAGGAGTATTTTGAACGGGATAGGCAAAACGCCTTATCTATCCTATCAACCCCAAGCCACACCAAAGAAGAGAAGATGGAACTTGCTCCCATTCTGCCCTTTCCTCCAGCATTTACGAGGAAAATCCTATCGTTAAAAACCACCAAAGCAGCATCCCCCCTTCTTCCGGTGTCAAAAAACACCACCTTATTTTTCCTTTGCACTCTGAGCTCCCATACAAACAGCATCAAAAAGCACAGAGCACCAATTAACATCGTTTTCCTGCCGAGTAAAACTGAAAGTATCAAGAAAGCGAAGCCTATTATGAAAAAGAACCCTGCTTTTGAAACATAAATTTCTGCAACGGGGAGATCGGAAAAAGTATCTGTCAAATCAAAAACTACAGAGAGAAGCGAGGGCACATGGTTAAAGACCAAAGACAGATGGGGCACCAAAGCGGTCAAAAACAATCCAACAAAGGAAGCAACAATAAAGAGAGAGAACACTGGCAAAAGCAATGTATTAAATACCGGAGCGAAAGGATACACCTTGTGAAAATGGTAGGCAGACACAGGGAAAAGTAGAAGAGGCAGCACAACAGAAAGAATCACAGAGAAGGAAAAATTTCCGAGATCCCTAAACCTATCCCTTATCAAGCCTATCAAAAAAACGGCAAGGAAAGTATATTGAAATCCAGGAGAGACCAATTGTTCCGGGCTAACCGTGGAAAAGGCAACCAAAGTCAAAAGCACGGCCTTATGGAGTTTCACCTCCCTTTCCATAAACACACCGAAAATCACATAAATCACATACATCAAAGCCGCTCGCTGCGCTGAAATGTGATTTCCCGTAAGAATCAAAAGTACAGGGACAAAAGCAAGGACAAAGATATGAGCCGATCTAATCGGAAGCAAGAAGAAAGGAAGGCCCCAGAGAAAGTTGACCAGCCTTAGTAGAACCCTGAAGAAAAAATAAAGAACAAAAATAAATATCCCAAAGTGAAGAC
>WGAU01000018.1 GCA_015494645.1 Aquificota bacterium | reverse complement strand
CTATAGACAAGCGTTTTGAAGCCATGGAAAAACATCTTGAAGCCATGGAAAAGACCAATCAGCAGCGCTTTGAGGCCATAAATAAACATCTTGAGGCTATGGAAAAACGTTTTACTTTTCTCCAGTGGTTCATAGGGATAGGTTTTACTTTTCTCGCATTCCTCATAACCTTTCTAAACTTTCTTCACTGAGGTGGTCTCCAATCTTTAGACCAGCTATGGGGCGCAAAAATTAAACGACGTTAGTGCCGACTTTTGTGTTGAAGCGGCAAGAGAGGCTATATCCAAATATGGATCTCCTGAAGTCATACGCACAGACAAAGGCAAGCAATTTGTGGGAGAGAATTAGAAGTGTTCTAAGCACGCAGGAATTTAAAGTTCTTAAATATATCTAGTTTATTCGTGAAAATCAAATAAAAGGTGCAGCATATAGAGGCTGGAAGAATACTCTGGTGTTGCATACCTGTAGTGAGAAAGTGCCTCCATGGTGAAATATATAGGCCTTGGAGGGTTTGTACTTTCTTATGAAGCTTATGAGGGGTTTTCCTGGAGTTTTTGCCGCGCCGGATTTGACCTCTATAGGTATAGATTCACCGTCTTTTTGGATGACAAAGTCTATCTCTCCTCCAGACTTGGTTCTCCAAAAGTTGGGTGCTATCCCCTTTTTTAAAAGTTCAGAAGCTACAAAGTTTTCTGCAAGAGCCCCTTTATCAACCCTCGTGTTCCAAGGTCTGAAGTCCTTGCATAGGTAGTTCCTTAAACCCAGATCTTGAAAATATATCTTGGGATTTTTTACGATCTCCAGACGTTTGTTCGTGAAAAAAGGGCGTGACAGATAGATTATGTATGTTTCTTCCAAAATTGAAAGGTGCTTTTTTAGAGAAGAGTGGGAAAGTCCTGAAACCTGCGACAGCTCATCGTATCGGATTATATTTCCTATCTGAAGGGCAAGAGCTTTAAGGAGTTTCTGAAAGCCAGACTCCGTGGCCAGCCGGAAGAAGCCTTTTATATCCCTTAACATGTATGTAGAAAGAATTCCTTTTAATACCTCTTCTTTTTCTTCCCTGTCTTGGGCAGTAGCCACCCTTGGATAGCCTCCCCACAAAGAGAAATCCTCCAATAGCTCCATTAGATGTGAATGTAGGACCTTGGGTAGAGCTTCATTCTGTAAGATTTTTTCTTCTAAAAGTGTGAGAATTTGTGGTGCTTTATATGAGAGGAACTCTTTAAAGTTTAGGGGATAAAGCTCCAGTATAAATATTCTTCCTACAAGTTCAGAGGCTGCTTTTATGGCAAGTTCAAGACTTGAAGAACCAGAAATAAGGAACTTGGTATCATAGTGGTCATACAGGAATTTAAGATGCCTTCCTCCGCATTTACTGTGTTGAAACTCGTCAATGAAAACATACTTTCTCCCTTCCACATGGAGTTTTGCAAATGCTTTTATATCTTCATCAAAAAGGCTTACAATATCTATGTCCTCAAAGTCCAAAAAGATCTTTGGCCCTTTGAGCTTTTCAAAAATTCGTTTCATGAGGGTGGTTTTTCCAACCTGCCTGGCGCCGAAGATGGCGATGATTTCAGGGGTGTGTAGGTATCGTAGGATTTTGCCTTCTAAATCTCTCTGTATGTAAATTTTATCCATGCTATTTATCATAACGATTAAATTTTAGCAGACTTATTTGGTGAAAACAAGGGTGCAGTTTTTGATATACCCTTGGTATATGTAGAAACTGCTTCCGCCTTCAGGGGAGCCTTCAGTTTTCTTATGTCCTGTGGTGGGAAAGAGCCTTTGTGGTGGAATACGCAGACTTGATTTGTATAGATCAGCACAGGTAGAACTGTAAGCAGGAAATAGGCTGCAGTAGGTAATCAGATGAAGAAGATGATAGCTTCTTATTTACTATCTAATCCTTGACCCTGTAAAGCACAGATAAGGGGAAGTTGTCGTATACCAACTCGAAGAATCTCTTGTCGTAGTTGCGTAATAGGTACATTTGGTTGAACATGCTTCTGTAGGGCTGTTCCGTCATGAGAAGGAGCATTAATCCCCTTGGGGTGTTTATGGCTTCTAAGTAAACGCCGTTGGGGTGCTTTTTCTGGACTACAATCCTCTTTTTGTCCTTTATAACAAATGCTTTTATTGGGATCTTCCTTCCGTCGGTGCGTGCCCAGATACCTGTCTTTATGTTGAAGACACCGATGCTGCATACGAAAAGGGTTCCCTTTCCTTTTATGGAGCATCCGGAGAGTCTGAGGATGCCGTTTCTTAGTCCCTTTTTGGCCTTGAAGTCCCATGTGCCAAAGTAATTGATCCACGTAAACTTGCCTATGAGATCTTCGGTGAAGAGCCAGTAAACAGGATTTTTCATTTTCTGGGAGTACTTTCCAGAGAATATCTCATTTCTTAGCTTTTCAGGTTCTGTTCCCTCTTTGACCTTTTCCATTATCCCGGTGACTCCCATGTGAGCTATAGCCTTAATCACATTATGGGCTATCTCTGGATTGGAGGTGGAGAAACTTGTGGCTATGAAATAGGTCTTGGGTGAGCCTTGGCTGCCGCCGTCGTGGAAGGTGGCCCTTTCCGCTATGTATTCAATGGCGTATCCATAGTCCCACCACGTCCATATCCAGGCGTTCTTTGGAGTGATTCTGTTTATGATGAGGAAGTCAAGTGCCATACCCGGAGAAAGCCTTGGGGTGGAGACATAGCGAAAGCTTTCTTTGTTGAGAGAGATGGACAGGGCTAAAAGGACTACACATCCTCCGATTTTTATAAAGTTCTTTATCTTCTCTTCCTTTTTTATCAGCTCTACCGTTCCTTCAAGCAGGTAGCCTATTCCGGCTCCGATAAAGGGTGCCAAGTACATTCCAAAGCGGTTGCCCCCTTTGAGGGCCATCAGCCCTATCAGAAACATG
>WGAU01000017.1 GCA_015494645.1 Aquificota bacterium | reverse complement strand
TTGCTCAACTCAAAGGTTATATTTTTGGCGGATCAGTTGGAGAACAACTTGTCAGGGGCAATTAAGAGTATGCCCACCGTTGTGGCTACCTTTGTCAGCGTTAATAACTTTGATCACACTAATACTTTTGGTAGATGGTTAACGGAGGCCTTGATACACGAGTTGCAAGTGCGTGGGTGGAATGTTACTGATATAAGGCTGTCAAAATCTATAAGTATGAATAAGAGAGGCGAGTTTGTGCTTACAAGGGATAGCTCAAAGGTAAAGAACAGTAATGTAAGGGTGGGTCTTATGGTTACAGGAACATATCTTATTGCTGGATCTCAGGTTATTGTGAATGCAAGGGTTATAGATGCAGTTTCAGGCAGGGTTGTCTCCACAGCTCAGGCTGTTGTGCCAATATACGGTATTGAGGGGTTGTTTGCTCCGGATATTGTTCCGGCGGTTAAGGTAGAATGAGGTTAATTTTTGTCCTTTTGATGGCTGTTTTGCTTGGGGGGTGTTTTGTTCCTGTGGAAAGGGCTGTTTACAAAGGACATCTTCAGTTTAGTTTTGATCGTATGGCAGGGAAGCTTTGTCCGTCGGAGGATAATGTGTGTGCCTTTTCTCCTGTGGTAGTTACAGATTTTGTTAACCTTGAGCTTATGAAACCTGGATTTAAAGGAACTGTTTACTCAGAGTATCTTAAAGCGTCCCTTTCAAAAGTATGTGGCTGTGAAATTTATGAGGTTAAGCTGAGAAGGGCTTTCAAGTTGGATGAGGAAGGAAGGGTAGTTGCCCTTACCGATAATGCTACTCTTTTGAAAACTAAGACTTTTAATACCCCTTGGGTTGTAATAGGAACCTATCAAGAAAAGGAAGGGTACACGGTGGTTTTTGTGCGCCTTGTAAATATAGCCACTGGGAAAGTGAAGAGATTCGTTTCAGGGAGAGTCTATGATTAGCCTCTTTGATAGCTGGAGGGATCTTTTTGCTCAAGCCCTTTCTGTCAAAAGGGAAAGGGGAGAGTTTTTTGAGTTTTGCTCAATAATCAATGCTAAAAGTGGTTTGTGCGATAGGGGATGCGCTTTTTGTGCACAGGCCTACCCCGAAAAAACTAAGGCTCCAGTATATCCTCTTGTTTCCAAAGAAAAGATGTTGGAAGGAGCTTGGAAGGCCAAGGAGGACGGTGCGAAAAGGTACAGCATTGTTACCAGTGGTAAAAGAGTTACTGAAAGAGAATTTGCCGCAATATTAGAGGCAGTTAGCGATATTGTCAGAAAAGTGGATATTGAGGTAGATGTTTCTTTGGGTATCATGCCAGATGAGTTCTTGGATGAGTTGAAGCAGGTTGGAGTAAAGAGGATTCACCATAATCTGGAAACTTCTGAAAGGTTCTATCCAAATGTGACTACTAAGATAGGGTGGAGGGAGAAATTTAACTTTGCCATGAGAGTCAAAGAAAAAGGATTTGAGCTGTGCTGTGGTGGACTTTTTGGCTTAGGGGAGAATGAGAAGGACATTGAATTGTTGGCAGATGCTCTAATGGAGCTTCAGCCTGAATCTATCCCTTTGAACTTTCTGATACCTATTCCAGGTACTCCTTTAGGAAACTCTAACAGGCTGACGCCTCTTCAGTGTTTGAAGATTGTTTGTTATTTTAGAGTGCGTTTTCCCAAGTCTGAAATTAGGATCTGTGGGGGTAGAGAGTACAATTTGAGAGAGCTCCAGTCCCTTGCTGCTACAGTGGTTGATGGTTTCATGGTGGGGGGGTATCTAACCCGTCCAGGACGAGATGTTTCTTTAGATAGGCAGCTTATAAAGGATTTGGGGTACAGGTTGCTGACTTAGAGGTCTATGTGTTCTGCTATGAAAGGCAGTATGTCCAGCTTGTTTAGCTTCTTTTCTTTGTAACCTTTTCGGATGCCTTCCCATGCAGCAAGTTGTATGTCCATGCTTGGGAAGGCTCTAATGGCTTTGTAGTAATAGTCAACGGCAGTTGCTCTTGATCCTGCCAAATCGTTAAGTCTTCCAAGCCACAGACAAACTTGAGCTTTTCTGCTGGCACAGAGCTGAGCTTCTTCTATTGAGCTAAGATCGTCAAGGGCTTCTTCGTAACGTTTTAGCTTAGCCAGTATCCATGCCTGTACTAACCTGTACAAAGGCTCTTCTGGATCCTCTTCTACGGCCTTGTTAATTAGAGGCAGACAATCCTTTGCAGAAGCTGTTTCTTCCCAAAGAAAACAGAACTCTACAAATATTCTGAAAGCCCTTTCCTTATGTTCCGGTAGCCTTTTGCCTTCAATGTTGCCTATTTCTTTAGGGGATCCATCAAACAGAGAAGATAGCTTGTAGCCTTTGAAATTGCCTCTGTTTACGGGCACAGGAAAAGAGGAAACCCAGATAGCATCTTTGTCCCAACTCATAACGGCACTTGATATATTGGCAGCGTTGGATACAGTATGACCCATGGCGACGTCTTTTTGGATTGTTATGTCAAATGTGTCTCCAAGGATCTCAACCAATTTTTTCTCGTCTAATTTTTTCAGGTTGGTTAACACAAGTTCTTTAAGTCTATTCAGTCTGGCATAGTTGTTTTCCACCCATGTGTAGGAAGGAGCATACTCTCTCTCTTTCTGTTCTTGGGATATGTAACAGTTGGAATACCAAAGGCTTTGATGTTCAGGAAGTGAAACGCTTATCTTATCGGCGCACATTTCTATGATAGCTGCTTCTTTGGCCTTGGCGTCGGCTACAATGAAAGTCCAGCCCGCCATAGGCCTGTTTTCTCGGATTATATCTATAGCCTCTGAAAGACTTTTAGCCCTTGATGCTATCATGGATGCAGTAACCGTTACAGGGGTGTTATTTGCTTTGACACTTCTCGTAAAATTTAAGTGCAGACTGACGGATATACCCTCTTCATTTACGGTGGTAATTCCTGGGCAGTATATTCCTTCAGTGGTTACGGATACGAAAGCTGTGCTTTTCAGTGGTTTTATTATCATAATGCAGTGTCCTTTTTCCCAACACTTTCCACCGAAATAATCAAGATTTCTGCCGTGGTATGTGTATCCATCTTTGGTGGCAGATCCCATGGCAACAACACTGCTACATCCTAAAAGGAACGGGAGGATGAATCTTTTTGCTACTCGGTCTCCTTTGGAAGCAAAGTAGTTTAGCACATCAGGAAGAACGAAGCTTGAAAGTAGTTTACCTTCGTGGATGTTAAGCCCATGAGCTACAGCCTTTAGTAGGGCTTTGTCTTCAGAGGGTATTTTTGAAACCTGCTTTTTGGAAAGAAGCTCTATGGATTTAACTACTACTGAATGTAGGATTCTGTTTCCCTGAGCAATGTGTAAAGCCATTCTGTTGGGGGTGTCCATAAAATACTTCAGAGTCCTTACACCGATTTCCGTAGTATTTTCGGCTATCTTCCTGCCTATTTCTTCCCAACTGCCTTCAAGGTATAGGAGTTTCACCGGAGTCCTCTTGGATATCCAGTTCCGTTTTTATGCAGTTTTTGCCTGTTCTTTTGGCTAAGTATAGGGCTTTGTCAGCCCTGTTTATCAGGCTTATTTCCGTGTCTCCTTCCCTTGCCTGAGCTATACCGAAGCTTGCCGCTATTTGAATCTCTTCATTTTCCCACACTATCCTGAGCTTTTCTATGTTGCTTTTCAATCTTTTTGCTATTTTCAAAGCATCCTGTAGGGGAGAAGACACTATAACAGCAAATTCATCTCCACCGTATCTTGCAACAGCATCTTCTTCTCTGAGGCTTTCTTTAAGGATGAAGGCTATGTTTCTGAGCACCTGATCTCCGGCGAGATGACCGTACTTGTCGTTTATTTCTTTGAAGTTGTCT
This sequence comes from Aquificota bacterium, assembly GCA_015494645.1. GTDB lineage: Bacteria > Thermosulfidibacterota > Thermosulfidibacteria > Thermosulfidibacterales > Thermosulfidibacteraceae > Thermosulfidibacter. The sequence goes on along the minus strand of WGAU01000017.1, from coordinate 17,099 downwards.
GGATCTATCATGATCAAGGAGAAGACCGTGCCAGATCTTCTGAAGTTTTCCAGTTTGAGTCTAAGGATCCTTTCAAAGGCTCTTCTTGAAAGCACTTGGGTGAGAAAATCTAAAGAGGCCTGTTCCATCTGAATGGCCAATTTTTCGTGAAGCTTTGTAAGCTTTTTAGTGGATGCTTTTAGTTCCTTTGTCAATTTGCTGTTTTCATGTCTTAATGCCTGGATCTCTTCCAAGAGCTCCTTTATCAGCTCAGCTATGTCTTCGGGCTTTTTGTCCTCAATTTCGGAGGTGAAGTTTTCAAGTTTTTGGTCGTAGTTCAGTATGGTGTTTACGCTTCCCACTAAAATGTCTGCAGAGTTGCTTAGGATCTCTTGGGTTCTTTGCTGAATCTTCTTCATGAGTTCTGGAGAGATGTTGTAGGATAGCTCCAGAGAGATTTCTTGGTAGGCTCTTTGTATCTCTTCTTCCGATGGGTTATTTATTCCTTTGGTTATCAGGCTACCGAAGGCAAAGAACCAGAGGGTGTAGTACTCAGGTATAACGGGGATGTTTTTGTCAACCATGTACTTGAGTGCTTTCCTTGCAATTTCGGATACAGTAACAAGGTCGTGTTTGTCGTGTTCTCCCCTCTTGATCCTGTCAATTATCCTCTCTAAGCCGCCTTCCATGGTCTTACCCTTATCTTTTTTATATGCCTTTCATCAGCATCTTCCACTATAATATCGCAATTACCCACACTTACTTTATCCCCTTTCTTGGGCATCCTATCCAGAAAGTACATAACCAACCCTGCCAATGTTTCATAGGCTTCCCTTTTGGGTAGGCCTACCTTCAGGCGTTCTTCCAAAATGTCAACAGGGGTATCGCCGAGAACTAAATAGCTTCCATCGCTATCCTCAACGATCTTTTCCTGAGGGGATGAAAAAAGATCATACTCGTCAGCGATTTCTCCCACAAGCTCTTCTAATATATCCTCTATAGTTATCAGTCCAGTAGCGGCTCCGTACTCGTCTACCGCTATAACCAAAGGGGCATGGCTGTCCTGCATTTCTTTAAGGATATTCCAGACCGTTTCTGTTTCAGGAACAAAGGATGCAGCCTTGACAAAGGGAGATATCTCGCTATCCAGTGGGGCATCTATTAGATCAAATACGTTCAGTATGCCTTTGATGTTGTATATATGCTCTTCGTAAACGGGGAAGCGGGTATAACCTGTCTGACTGGCTATTTCCACGGCGCTTTTCACGCTGTGGCTCTTTTCAAGGGTTCTAACTTGTATAATAGGCTTCATGACCTCTTTTGCTCTTATGTGGCGCAAGTTAAGTATGGCCTGTATTAGTTCCTTTTCCCGTTGCTTTATATCTGTGTTCTTTTCTGCTTCAATTATCTCCGGTAGCTCTTCTCTGCTGACAATAAGCTCCTTGGACAGTCCCTCTTGTCCCAAAAGCTTTAGCAGTTGGATGAAGAATAGGCTTACAGGACTAAAGATTTTGTACACCACAGAAAAAATGGGAATTACCTTTCTGGAAAAGCTTTCAGGTCTGTTTTTGGCTAAGGTTTTGGGGATGGTTTCTCCTAAAAGCAGTACCAAGGGGGAAAGGATCAGTACTGTGTATATTTCTCCATTCAAAGCGTACTTTTTCTTTAGTATGTAAGTTACAAAGGCGGAGTTGGTGATAACACATAAATTGGTGCCAAGAAGCGTGGTGGCCAAAAGCTTTTCGGTGTTGTTAAGAAAGAAAAGAATCCTCTGATCTTCCTTTACCTTCACAGGGGGAAGGGAAAGGAAAGCTATTTCCGATCCTGAAAAGAACCCTTCTAAAAGGAGAAGTAGAAAGACGACAACCCCTGCTAATAGTAAGGCTGTGTCACCTTCAATCAGCATTGGAGAAGGCTTTTTTCTTGAGTAATGGGTAACCCATTCTTTCCCTTTGCTTTAGATACCCTTCGGCGCAGAGGCGAGCCAACTTCCTCACCCTTGCAATGTAGCTGGTTCTTTCCTTTACACTTATTGCTCCTCTGGCATCAAGAACATTGAAAGTGTGGGAACATTTTAAGCAGAAATCATAGGCGGGAAACACAAGATCTTTCTCTATAAGTCTTAAGCATTCCTTTTCGTACATTTCAAACAGCTTAAAGTGCATTTCCACATCGGCTTCTTCAAAGTTGAATTTGGAGAATTCTACCTCTCCTTGGTGATGGATGTCTCCGTAAGTTACATTGTCCACCCACTTGAGGTTGAATACGTTGTCTATACCCTGGATGTACATGGCAATTCTTTCGGTACCGTAGGTTATTTCAACGGAGATAGGGTCAAGGTCTATACCACCTGCTTGTTGAAAGTATGTGAACTGGGTGATTTCCATGCCATCCAGCCAGACCTCCCAGCCTAAGCCCCATGCTCCTAAGGTAGGGGATTCCCAATCGTCTTCAACGAATCTGATGTCGTGCTTTAGAGGATCTATGCCTAAGTACTTAAGGCTTTCCAAGTACACTTCTTGAATGTCATCGGGAGATGGTTTTATGATAACCTGGAACTGATAATAGTGCTGTAATCTGTTGGGATTTTCGCCGTATCGTCCATCCGTGGGTCTACGGGAAGGTTCAACATAGGCTACTTTCCAAGGCTCAGGGCCAAGGACCCTTAAAAAGGTAGCAGGGTTCATGGTACCTGCACCAACCTCTATATCGTAAGGCTGCTGTATTACACAGCCATAATCTGCCCAAAACTCTTGAAGCTTTAGGATAACCTCTTGAAAGTTCACCTTTACCTCCCACTGGTGCTTTGCTATAGAAGTTACCAACAGCAGTCTCTTTCGTCAACAGAGGTTTTGGGAGGGGGGTAATGCAGAAGCTTCTTGCAGTGGTGCTGGGTGGCATAGCCGATCACGCCGTTGATGGTTTGGGAAGGAGAACCCCTTTGCAGGTAGCAAAGACGCCCAATCTTGACCATCTCGCCATGCTGGGAGGATGTGGAGTTTTTCATCCTACCTTTATAGGTGAACCTGTTACACCAGAGTACTCTCTGTATGTTATGTTGGGCAACCCACCTGAGCTGTTTCCGGGAAGGGCTGCTTTTGAAGCCATTGCGCGAGATGTTAGCCTTGAAGAAGGAAAAGTTTACTTTCTTATAGAGCCGGCGTTTGTGGATGATGGAGTGCTTGTGGAGGTAAGAACTTTTGAGTCGGATGAGGAAGAGGAGCTTTTCTATCAATTTTTGTGTGAGCATATTGCGGAAGTGAAAAGACTTGATCGCGGCCTTTACCTATCCACTAGCAGCGAGTACGTGTGTTGTACCCATCCTGGAGTTGCAGGTGGGGCTGTTGCCGATTACGTTCCTCTTAGTGAGCTTGCCAAGTTGCCTGAGCGCTGGCCTGGGAACGCTAAACGTACTGATAAAGGCTTGCAGCCCATAAATCGGTTACTCTTTTTTGGCTGTGGTAGGTATGTAGGACCTCCTAAATCCAAGTTTCCTTTGGATTGGATCTTCTACACAGATTCTACCTTTTTCTATGGTCTTATTAAATGGATGGGGATGGAATGTTTCTTCAGCCAGTCAAGGGAGATAAGGGTGTGGCTATCTGAGGCTTTTACCAAAGCCTTCAAGGAGCTGAGAAGCAGAGACGGGGTGTTCGTTTACACCGATTATATTCACCGTTTCGGCATACGTACCAGAGCGTGGAAGAGGGTTGAGGTAATAGAAGAAATGGACGAGGCCTTCAGTGCCGTTTTGGATGCTGTGGTAAAAGAAGACATAATGGTTATGGTGGCTTCCGATGTTACTGTGCCCAGTGTTGGCTACAAACCCTATTCAGGTCTTCCGGTCCCTGTGATGATGATGGGGGAAGGGGTGAGAAGAGGAGCCAGCGCAAAGTTTGATGAGGCTCTCGCCCCTACGGGATCTTTGGGGATCCTGAGGGGCAGAGAGCTCATGCTGACCCTCTTCTCCTACATGGGATATTACTCTCACACGAGTTCGTAACTTGGTACATGTATCCCTTGGGACTCTAACTCCTTTCTGTATAGGTATTTATTTACTGCGTTAAGATAAGCTTTGACCGATGCTTCAATTACATCTACGCTGCTCCCTTTACCCACAACCTCTGTGCCGTTGAATCTGACCTTTACGGTGACCTCTCCTACGGCGTCCTTTCCGTGGGTAACTGCTCTTATCTGGTAGGACAGAAGCTGTCCGGGGGTGCCGGTAATCCTGTCTATGGCTTTGTAAGATGCATCTACGGGTCCATCCCCTATAGCAGAATCCTGTAAAAGTTCGTCTCCTCTCTTGAGCCTGACCGTTGCCGTGGGAAGGAGCCTGTTGCCGCTGGTAGTATGGATGTAGTCAAGCTCGTAGGTCTTAACAGGCAGGGAGAGCAGCTCCTCCTGAGCTATTATCATAATATCGTCGTCAAAGACCTCTTTTTTCTTGTCTGCTAAGATCTTTACCCTTTCAAATATTCTGTTTAGCTGTTCTTCGGTTATGTCAGCGAAGCCAAGCTGTTCTAATTTCTGCTTTAGTGCGTGCCTTCCGGAATGCTTGCCGAGAACCAGTCTAGAAGATGGGAATCCAACATCCTCCGGCTTCATAATTTCGTAGGTGAGGGGATTTTCCAGTACACCATGTTGGTGTATTCCGGCTTCGTGGGCAAAGGCGTTTTTCCCCACTATGGCTTTGTTGGGCTGGACGTAAACTCCAGTTACGTGGGATACAAGTTTACTGGTCTTGTATATTTCCCTTGTGTTTATGTTTGTAGTAATATTGAAAAGATCTTTTCTGGTGTGTATGGCCATGACGATCTCTTCCATAGCAGCGTTTCCGGCCCTCTCTCCTATGCCGTTTATGGTGCATTCCACCTGTCTGGCTCCTGCCTCAATGGCGGCTAAAGAGTTTGCCACGGCCAATCCAAGATCGTTGTGGCAGTGGACACTCACTATAGCTTTATCTATGTTGGGCACTTTGTTCATGATATAAAAGATCTTCTCTTTGAACTCCGATGGTATGGCGTAGCCCACAGTGTCTGGAATGTTTACCACAGTGGCTCCTGCATTTATAACCGCTTCAATCACCCTGCAAAGAAAGTCCAAATCACTTCTTGTGGCATCTTCTGCGGAAAACTCTACATCATCGGTGAAGTTGCGGGCAGACTTCACCGCTTCAACGGCCCTTTCAAGTACCTCTTTTGGATCCATTTTGAGTTTGTACTTCATGTGTATCTCGCTTGTAGCTATGAAGGTGTGTATACGCCTTCTTTCTGCAGGCTTTAGTGCTTCTGCTCCTATTTCAATGTCCCTTTTAACTGCGCGGCATAGTCCCGCTATGGTGGGACCCTTAACCGTTTCGGCTATCCTTTTTACCGATTCAAAATCACCAGGGGATGACGCTGGAAAGCCAGCCTCTATCACATCCACTCCGAGCTTGGCCAACTGCTTGGCGACAATGAGCTTTTCGTTGATGTTCATAGAAAAGCCCGGTGCCTGTTCACCATCCCTCAGTGTTGTGTCAAAAATGAACACCTTTTCCATCTTTTCCCTCCTTAAAGTGTTTTTAAATGAAAAAGGGCCATGAACCCTATTCGGGCTCATGGCCCCAAAAAGAAAAAGGGGCCACGAGCTTGCCCGCCCGTGGCCCCTTGGTTGCTAAATTACCTCAGGGCCCCGGACGGGCGTAGATAAGCAAGAGCAGTCCAAGTAAGAGATTAAGGGATGTGTTTATTGAAACTTTGCTCCTCATCACCTTCGGCTACCTCCTTGCTTCAAGAAGATATATTCGCTCCAATGTTGTGTCAATAACCTTGTGTGGATAAAATGAAAAAAGCTTTAGGGTGGAGGTTTAAGCAATGGACTTGGATACCCTTACAGAAGCTGTTGTAGAGTCCATAACCGCCCTTTCCCAATATTACAGGGAAGATCCCATCATAAGGAAATTTTTTTCCTCCGATGTGGAGATTGATAAGCTTCTCGCTGCTACAGAGCATCTCGTGCTTAACATCATCCATGCAGGTAAAGATGCTGAGGAGATGGCTCTTGACCTTGTTGCCGAATACATTGAAAGGGGATTCCCTTACGTGTCTGTTGTGAACTGCATTGATAAACTCAAAAACGAGACCTTGCATAGATTGCTCCATCTTTCCGTTGATGAAAGAGACAGTATTGTTTCTATTTTTGAAACTATCAAGAACTACATATCACAGGGTTACATAATAAAAGAGCTTACGTCCTTTGACATTTCTACCCTTGAGACCTTTTCAAAAGACAAAATGTATGTGAGCTTGGTTGACTGGTTCTACGATTTCAGGGAGGCCATCCTTTCCAAAAACTATGAGCATGCTTTGGTCTTGGCATCTGAGCCGTGTGTATTTGAAAGGAGCTTTAAATCTTTAGCTTACAAGGTTAGGTGCGTAAACTTTGTTTTGTGTGAGAGCTTAGAGAGAACCCACAGAGAGTTTCATAACGTAGCCAAAGACTTTGCCTTTTCTATGTCGAAAGGAGATTTCGTTACGGCATACTTCTTGCTTATGGATCTGAAGAACCGGATTAACGAGTTTGTCAGGAACATGGAGAAAACTTTCGTTATTTTCAGAGATGACGCAGAAAACATATTCTTCAAGTTTGTGACCAATGCTGTAAAAAGTTCTGGGGAGAAGACATTGCTGATAATAGGCTTTAGGAATCTGCTTCTTCTCAGTTCCGTCTATTCCAAGGAAGAGATAGATGGAGTGTTTGAGCAGCTTTTGTGTATGCTTGAGGATCTTGTGGATGGCAGAGAGAATGCTGTGGTGGTTAAAGGTGCTGGCAAGGATATTTTTGTACTTGCTTTGGATCCACCTGACAAAGTAGTGCCTGTGATCAAAATAAAGCTAAGCGAGTTTCTGGAAGAGATTTCCGACAGATTCGGAGATATAAGGCCTGAGTTTGTTATGGCCGGTTTTAGGTTGGAGCCATACATAGATGTTTCAGAAGATGAATTGAGAAAGTCATTATATCACTTGAAGCTTGAGGCTATAAACGAGGGACTTGATGAGCATATCTTGGGTAAGGAAAAGAGGATCTCTCTCATAGAGAAGATAAACCGTAAGTATAGAGACATTAGGCTCATAAGCGGTATCTTGAGAGAAGGCAAGGTGGATCTTTTCTTCCAACCCATCTTTGATTGTGAGAGCAAGGAGTGTGAGTTCTACTGCTTGGAGTCCTTAGCCCGTATAGTTGTGGATGGAAAGTATGTGCCGGCAGGGGTCTTTATAGATCTGATTCATGAGATGGATCTTGTTGAGAGGTTGGATGAGCTTGTGGCAGAAAAGCTCTCTTACTACGCCAGGCACATATCCAAGGTTACAAACCGTGTATCTGTTAACGCAAGTCCCCGTTCAATGAGATCCGAGGTTTTAAGAGAAAAGCTTATAAAAGCTTGTGAAGACCTGCGTGGAGAGGGAGTGTATCCTGTCATTGAAATTACGGAACAGAGCCTTCTTGAAAATGTGGACATAATAGAGGAGCTGGGAGCTTCCTGTGGTGTTAGATTCGGAGTTGATGATTTTGGCGTTGGTTACTCTTCCCTTCAGCTTGTGGCCGATGTGGCGGAAAAGGGACTTTTGGAGATGCTGAAGATTGATGGCAGCCTTATAAAAAGGCTCAAGGAATCGGAAAAGGTGGCCAAGATTGTCAGGATCATCGTCAACATAGCCGAGGAACTGGAGGTTTCCTGCGTAGCGGAGTTTGTGGAAGACGAAGAAACCTTTGAGAAACTTCGCTCTATGGGTATACGCTTTTTCCAAGGCTACTACCTCAGCTTGCCCCAGCATTTAACTTCTATATTGGCGGATAGGATAAAAAGCGTGTAAGCTTTAGGTTACCTGCTACACTCTGGTGTTTTCCACGGTACGATTGAGAGAATGTAGTCACCCGTGTTAAGTGCCGTAGAGAGGTTCATATCTTTAGGTACCGAGAGAGCAATTAGCTGCACACTTAGCGGTGGTATGGCAGGTTGCGCACCGTTGCACAGCGGCACTTGCAGAACGGTTTCTGGGACATCTTCGTTATCCACACCTTTGTACTCGTCTATCCTTGCAGGATCAAACGGCACTAATGCGCTGGTAGCATAGTTGTATATTAGGATGTGTCCACCAAGTGCTACAGCACAATAGGTTTTGTATCCAGTAGGGCCGTAGCAGAAAAAGTTGGCTAAAAGAAAATCATCCGAGGAGTTGGTACTGGAGAAAAAGAGTGTTGGCTGTTGCACTATGCCTATGGTGGCGTCAAGAGGCTCATAGATGAAGTTTATGCAATCGCTGCATTCTGTCAGGTAAGATACGGTTTGCAACTGTGCATCCTCTACTGGTTCCCATGCTCGGTTCCCCCCCAATTGAAGAGTAGACATGCCGCTATCTTGCTTTAGTGGTAAGGCTTTAATATTTACCAGAGCTACATTGTGGCTTGGGATAGACAATGGAAAGAACAGATGTCCATCGTGATCGGAAAGTTCACCCATTTGATCCATAGAGAAGTTCTCCCAGTCTCTTTTGTTTGCGCCTCTGACTATATATGCTTTAAAGGAGTTCCAGTCGTGGTCTGCAACCACTACGCCGTGTTCTTCGTCCCCCCCAAAGTTCTTCCACGTCTTTATGTGTAGCGTCCAGCCGCTGTCATTTTTTTCTGCCTGCATAATATAAGGTGCTCCACTGAGCGTGCCGTTGCCATTAAAATCAAGTCTCACTACCTTGGTGGTTTCCAATCCGTCGCTGGTTCTTTTAACCATAGCAGCGAGACCATATAGTTCCAGGTAAAGTCCCGTGGGTGCTGAGTAGAAGAGCACAAAACCATCATCAGTAGCTACTGCCTCAGTTGCACTGTGTCTTGGTGCGTAATCGGCTAGTGGGTCTTTGTAAACCTTTCCTGTTTCCAAGTCTAAGACGCTTTTATCATTCAAAATTACCCACGGTCCAGCAAGGGCGTCTATGGCGGTAGGAACCTGTATCTGTTCTATGATATTCAAGTTATCGTCCAGAACAGCAATGGTGTTCGGTGGTAGGTTAAATGCAATAATTATTCTGTTGTTCCACGTAGTAACATCTGCTACGTCAAACATGGATTGTTCTGTGATAGTAGAGTTAGGATTGGTTTGCCTGTAGGTTGACATAAAGGTTTTTTCCTTTATCAAGTTTCCTGCTTGGTCCAGCAGAGCAACTACCAAACATTCTTCAAAAGAGTTATCATTGTAACAGTCACTTTCAGAGGCGAGCAACACACTTCGTCCATCTGGGAAGAATGCGTGTTTCTCATAAACTGGCTGGTAGCTGGCTCCTGGTGCGTTTATGACTTTAAGCACACCTTGGTCAGTTATAACCGACGCCCACTGGTAGCTGGAAGAACACCAGCCACCAGAACATTCTTTAAGGTAGAGCCCACCTACAATAGGATTGGCGTTTGCCTTAGTTGTTATAAACCATGCAATCATGAGAGCTGGCGAAAGGAGCCATATCAGCTTTTTCATAATGTTCCCTCCTGAATTATTGCCTTTTACTTATAGCATAGTGCGGGAATAATTGCTATGGCTTAGGCATCATTATATTGACAATATTATTGTCATGTCATATGTAAACCACATGATTATGAAAAAGCCGGTGTATTCCATAGGGATGGTTAGCCGGATGCTTGGGGTGCATCCGAGGATGCTGCGAATTTACGAGAAGGAAGGGCTGATTTCTCCCAAGAGGATAGGGGGAAAGCGTTTTTATACTGAGGAGGATGTTCAGAAGTTAAGATGCATAAGGGTGCTTCTTGAAGAGGGGGTTAATATTGCCGGAGTCAGGAGGTTATTCGAGGTTGCGCCGTGCTGGAAGGTTTTAAAGTGTCCCAATAGCAATAGAAACGCCTGTGTTTACTATAAAAGCAGGGGGAGGTTTAAGATGAGGATTGCTTTTGCCACAGAGGCTCCGGGAGGGCTTGAGGCTGAGGTGGCGCCTCACTTCAGGGGAGCTCCTTATTTTACTTTTGTTGAGGTGGACGAGGACGGGGAGATTGTGGATGTGGATGTTGTAGAAAACGCCTATGTGAACATACATGGTCCCGGACTTTTGCCTTCATTTGTTAAGCGACATGGAGCGGATGTTGTGGTTGCCGGTGGCATGGGGCAGAAGGCTGCCATTTTATTCCAGCAAGAGGGGATAGAGCCAGTGGCGGGTGCTCAGGGTAAGGTTATAGATGTGTTACGTGCCGTAATTTTTGGAGAGCGCTTTGATGGTAGTTTGTGCGATCATAAGGAACACAGAGACTCCTGCGGGAAGCATTAGCCATGAAGGTTTGCGTAACGGCTCTTTCTGCCGGTCTTGATGCGGAGGTTGATCCCCGCTTCGGCAGGGCACAATACTTTGTGTTTGTTAATACGGAGACTATGGATGCTGAGAGTATGGCAAATCCCAATGTTAACGCACACGGAGGTGCAGGGATTCAGTCGGCTCAGCTTGTTGCAGATAAAGGAGCCAAGGTTTTGATTACAGGGCATGTGGGTCCCAATGCTTCTCAGGCTTTGGATGCCGCAGGCGTTCGGGTTATAACCGGGGTCTCCGGTATAACCATCAGGGAAGCGGTTGAGAGGTTCGTTTCTGGAAGGCTCGGAACAGTATCTTCTGAAAAGAAACCGGTATCCGGTGGGGTTTCAAAAGAGGATTTGAAGAGGGAGCTTGAGGAGATTAAGAGAAGAATTGCCGAGATTGAGAGGAAGATAGAGGAGTGCGAAAGTTGAGAATATCGGTTGTTAGCGGTAAGGGTGGGGCGGGCAAAACCAGCATTGCTGTTTCTTTGGCTCTTTGCAGGCAGGGTGCGTTTATTGTGGATTGCGATGTGGAGGAGCCCAACGTTTCACTTTTTGTTCCCGTCCAGATTGAGGAAAAGAAAGTAGCCACAAAGCCTGTTCCGCAGGTAAAGCAAGATTTGTGCACCTTTTGCAGAAGGTGTGCTGAGGCGTGTCAGTTCAATGCGCTGATGGTGCTTCCCAATACTGTGCTGGTTTTTGAAAAACTTTGCCACTCCTGTGGGACATGTTCTTTTGTGTGTCCTGAACGTGCCATTGTGGAGGTGGAAAGACCCATAGGGGAGATTGAGAAGGGAAAGGGCGCAGGGATTCACTACATAGGGGGCAGGCTTTTTGTGGGAGAGGCTATGGCAACTCCTCTTATATCTCAGGTGAGGGGACAAATACCTTCCGATGCGGAGTTTGTGGTGATAGATGCTCCACCGGGGATAACCTGTCCTGTGGTGGAGGCTGTTGACGGAGCAGACTTTGTGGTGCTTGTGGCGGAATCCACGCCCTTTGGTCTTCAGGACATGAGGCTGGTGGTGGAGTTTCTTGAAGAGATGAAGGTGCCTTTTGGTGTTGTGGAGAACAAGGTGGGGCTGTGTGAGGAGCCTATGGTTCAGGAGTTTTGCCGTTCTTCAGGCATAGATTTTTTGGCTTCAATCCCCTTTGACGAGGAAATTGCCTCTTCCTACTCTGAGGGGATTCCCATGATTCACTCTTACGGTGGCGATGTTTTTGAGCAGATTATCTCTTTCATTGAGGACAGGTTATGAGGGAAATCGTGGTCATAAGCGGTAAGGGTGGAACGGGCAAAACCACGGTGGCTTCCAGTTTTGCGTTGTTGCCCGGTGAGAAGGTTATGGTGGATGCCGATGTGGATGCTCCGGATCTGTTCATCGTTTTGAAGCCCAAGGTGCTGGAGGCTTATTCTTTTAAGGGACGCAAAGTGGCAAGGATCTTACAGGATGTGTGCGAAAGATGCGAAAAATGCAAAGAGTTGTGTCGCTTTGATGCTATAGACGAGAATTATAAGGTGGATGCAGTTATGTGCGAGGGATGTGCCCTTTGTTATTTTGCCTGTCCTTATGGAGCTGTGGTGTTGGAAGAGAAGGAATCTGGCATGTGGTTTGTTGCAGATAGCAGAGCCGGTATCATGCTTCATGCCAAGCTTCATCCCGGGGAAGAAAACTCCGGTAAGCTCATAACCCAGTTGAGAAGAAGAGCCAAAGATATTGCCGAGGAAAGAGGAGTTGATATAGTGCTTATTGACGGTCCACCGGGGATAGGCTGTCCTGCCATATCTTCCATAACGGGAGCTACGGATGTAGTGCTCGTTGCGGAGCCCACCTGCTCCGGTGTCCACGATCTGAGGAGGGTGGTGGAATTGTGCAAGAGCTTTAATCTGAAAATGTGGCTTGTTGTGAATAGATTTGATGTTAATGTTGACTTAACGGAACAGATGGAGGAGTGGGCAAAAAGTGAGGGGGTAGAGATACTTGGCAGGATCCCTTTTGATAGAAGTATTCCTTTGCTTCAGATGGAGGGGAAAGCTCCCGTGGAGGGAGATAGTTTTGCCGGTGAGGTTATAAGGGACTGCTGGGACAAACTTTTGAAGGAGGTGTGGGGTGGCAAAGTGTGGTGAGAATAAAGCATGTTCTGCCTGCCAGCATGCTTCAACCTGCTCTCAGGAGGAGCAAAGAAGGCATCAGGAAGAGCTTTTGAGAAAGAGGCTTTCTAAGATCAAGCATAAGATTATGGTCATGAGTGGAAAAGGCGGTGTGGGCAAAACCACCGTTTCGGTAAATCTCGCTTTGGAGCTCGCAAGAAGAGGCTTTAAGGTTGGTCTTTTGGATGCGGATATTCACGGTCCCAATGTGCCTCTCATGCTGGGGCTTGAGGGAAGTCATCTGAACGTTACCGAAAGCGGAGTGGAACCCATTGTGATCGGGGATAACGAGTTGAAGGTGATTTCCATGAGCTTTCTGCTTCAGAGTCCCGATACTCCGGTTATCTGGAGGGGTCCTTTGAAGATGGGTGCTTTAAGGCAGTTCTTGAGCGAGGTGAACTGGGGGGAGCTGGACTTTCTCATAGTAGATCTTCCGCCGGGAACAGGAGATGAGCCTTTGAGCATAGCCCAGTTGATAAAGGATCTTGACGGTTCCATTGTGGTTACCACGCCTCAGGAAGTGGCTCTTCTTGATTCCAAAAAAAGTATAAACTTTTCCAGGAAGCTGAATGTGCCCGTTCTGGGAATCATAGAGAACATGAGCGGCTTTGTCTGTCCCCACTGTGGCAATGAGGTGTATTTGTTCAAAAAAGGTGGCGGGGAGAAGGCTGCTAAGGAATACGGTGTGCCTTTCTTGGGAAGAATTCCCATAGATTCCAAGATCGTGGAGGCGGAAGACAGCGGCAGGCTTCTGTTTGAGGTGGGATCTGATTCCCCGTTCTTCAGGGCGTTTGCAGCTATCGTGGACAAATTGCTGGCTGATGTGGGAGAGGCTAAATCATGAAGTGTGCCTATTGTTCCAACAAGGAGTGTTATCAGGGAAAGGATTGCTTCGGCTGTGCTCAGAAAAGCAAAGAAGCCTTTGAGGCTGATGAAAGGGCAAAAAAGCTGTCTGAAGTAGCCACCTCTATAGAAAGCGACGGTTATATGAAGTGGTGCAGGGTTTATGAAGTGATGGAGTTTGCGCAAAGAATGGGTTTTAAAAGGATTGGCATAGCCTTCTGCATTGGTATGGCTGAGGAGGCTGAAAGACTGCAGGAGATACTTGAGGCAAACGGCTTTGAGGTAGTTTCCGTCTGCTGCAAGATGGGCGGTATTATGAAAGAGGAGATGGGCTTTAAAAAGATAAAGCCAGAAAGGAAAGAGGCTATCTGCAATTCCATCGGTCAGGCGATGGCTCTGAACGAAGCAGGAATCGAGCTTAACCTCATAGTGGGGCTGTGTGTGGGACACGATATTGTCTTTTCCATGTATTCCAAAGCTCCCGTTACCACGGTGGTCGTTAAGGACAGGGTCCTTGCCCACAATCCGGTAGGGGCGCTTTATTCCGGTTATTACATGAGAAATGTGTTTGGAGTGTAAGCAATGTATGTGGTTGAGGCGGGTTTGTGTGTTGGCTGTGGAAAGTGCGCGAAGGAGTGTCCCAATAGTGCCATATCCGTTGTGGACAAAAAAGCCGTTATAGATTATGAGAAGTGCACCTGCTGCGGGACATGTGCTGTTGTGTGTTCCAAAAGGGCTGTCTTCAAGGTGCCCAGACGGCTTCTTTTGGGTGGTGGAAGGGGTAGGCGTAGGGGATGCTGGCGAAGGTAGGACCAGCTTCTAAGGGTATAAAGAGGAAATTGAGGGTTCCGTCGGATAAATCTCTTACCCACAGAGCGTTTATGCTTGCCGCTGTGACCCGTGGGGAAAGCGTGGTTCTCAATCCACTTCTTTCCAAAGACTGCCTTTCTACTAAGGGTTGTTTGGAGAGGTGCGGAGTCCTCTTTGAGGATGTGGAGGGTGGTTTCAGGATAAAAGGGGGTATAAAGGAACCCGATGATGTTCTTGATGCGGGCAATTCTGGTACCACTGCCAGATTGCTAATGGGACTGCTTTCTGGCTACTCTTTGTTCTTCGTTATAACGGGAGATGAGTCGCTGAGGAAAAGACCTATGAGGAGAGTTGTTGAGCCTCTTTCCCTCATGGGTGCTTGCTTCATGGGTAGAGGGGAAAATGGACTTTTGCCTGTAGCGGCAAGGGGCGGTGCCTTGAAAGGGATAAGCTATAGAACCAAGGTGGCCAGTGCTCAGGTGAAGTCGGCTATACTATTGGCTGGGATTAACGCAGAAGGAACTACGGTGGTTGAAGAACCTTTCAAAAGCAGAGATCACACGGAAAGGATGCTTAAGGCGCTGGGAGCGGACATTGAGGTGGGCGGATTGAGGGTTACGGTGCGGCGATCTGAGGTTGAAGGCTTTTCCTTTGAGGTGCCGGGTGACCCTTCTTCTGCCAGCTACTGGATTGCTGCTGCCGTGCTTGTTCCGGGGAGCCATGTAGTGGTTGAGGATGTGTTGTTGAATCCAACAAGGATTGGTTTTTTTGAGGTATTGAAAAGTATGGGGGCTGATGTGGAGTTTGAAGTGGAGGGGGAGCGTTTGGGAGAGCCTGTGGGAAAGGTGGAGGCAAGGTATTCTCCTGAGCTTAAGCCTTTTGTGGTGGAGGGGGATGTGATCCCAAGGCTCATAGATGAAATTCCTCTTCTTGCGCTTGTTGCGACGGCAGCCTGTGGTGAGAGTATTATAAAAGATGCCTCAGAGCTTAGGGTGAAGGAGAGCGACAGAATTTCTTCCACAGTTTCAGAGCTTTCAAGGATAGGAGCAGATGTGGAGGAACTACCCGATGGTATGGTGATAAGGGGTCCCTTGAAGCTTGAAGGTGGACATTGCTGGTCTCATAGGGACCATAGAGTAGCTATGACCTTAGCTGTTGCAGGCTTGGTGTCTAAAAAAGGCGTTGAGATAGGAGAGGCTCAGTGGGTCTCCATATCCTATCCCAACTTTTTCTCAATCCTTGAAGAATGAGGAATCTTTTTGAGTATCTTTCCACAGACATTCAGTATGTAAAAGGGGTTGGTCCGAAGAGAGCTAAGCTTTTGAGAAAGGCAGGCATTCGTACCGTTGAAGACATGCTTTACTTCTTTCCTAAGGATTACGAGGATAGGCGCAGTATAAAAAAGATAGGTCAATTGAAGCCGGGGGAGCGTGCTGTTTTTGTGGGTGAGGTGTGGACATCTGGAGTAGTTGGGAAGAGAACCGACATCTTTGAGGTGATATTCAGGGATGAAACAGGCATCATCAAGGCAAAATGGTTTCACTTTAAAAAGGATGCATTTGAGAAGAGGTTTGTCGTGGGAAGAAAGTTTTTGGTGGTTGGAGATGTGAAGTTCAACAGGTACGAGAGATGTCTTGAAGTGATGCATCCTGAAACAAGGGATTATCAGTTGGTTGACTTTGAAGAGTTTCGCAGAATCTTGCCTGTTTACCCTTCCGTTGAGGGTGTTGGGCAGAAGGCGCTGGAAGGAATAGCTCACCGCTGCGTGGAAGGGGTTGAGAGGGTGTATGAGGAGTATATTCCAGCAGAGATCCTAAAAAACAGGGACCTTGTGTCTCTTCCTGAGGCGTTTAGGGTTCTTCATTCTGCCATTGATGAGCTTTCCTCTCTTAAGGAGAGGAGGAGCAAAGGGCACATAAGGCTTATTTTTGAGGAGTTTTTTCTTCCTCAGGTGGCTTTGGCAGTTAGAAGGGTTGGGGTTAAGAGAAAAAAGGGAATTTCTTTCAATACCGATTCTGAGCTTTTGAAGAGGCTTTTGGCATTGCTGCCTTTTGAGCTGACAAGTGCACAGAAAAGGGTGATCAAGGAGATACTTGATGATATGTCCAGTCCTTTTCCAATGAACAGGTTGCTTCAGGGGGATGTGGGTTCTGGTAAGACGGTGGTTGCGGTGGCGGCGGCCCTTGTGGCGGTGGACAACGGCTATCAGGTGGCTTTTATGGCTCCCACGGAGATATTAGCAGAGCAGCACTACAGGAATGTCTCTTCTATATTGAAGGGTATGGGGGTTAGAGTGGAGCTTCTTACATCTTCCACCTCCAAAGGGGAGCGGGAGGTAATACTGAGGGGAACGGCCAATGGAGATGTCAACATACTTGTGGGAACCCATGCCCTTATTCAGGAGGGAGTTGTTTTCAGAAAGCTTGGCCTTGCCATTATTGATGAGCAGCATAGGTTTGGGGTGGTTCAAAGGAAAATGCTCAGAGACAAAGGAGGTAACTGTGATCTTCTCGTTATGACAGCAACTCCTATACCGAGGACATTGGCGTTGACTGTTTATGGAGATTTGGATGTGTCTGTGATAGATGAGCTTCCCAAGGGGAGAAAGCCTGTGATCACAAGGGTGGTCTCCCCGAAGCAAAGGGAAAAGGCCTATGCCTTTGTGGAAAGCCAGCTCAAAAAAGGAAGACAGGCATACATAGTCTTTCCCCTTATTGAAGAGTCTGAAAAGATGAGTTTGCCTTCGGTGTTGGAGATGTATCCCAAGATACAGGAGCGCTTTAGGGGCTTTAATGTGGGACTCTTGCACGGTCGGATGACCGGTTATGAAAAGGAAAGGGTTATGAGTGAGTTCAAGGATGGAAATATACAAGTTCTGGTGTCAACCACTGTGATAGAGGTGGGAATAGATGTTCCCAATGCAACGGTTATGGTGGTGGAAGGGGCAGAGAGATTTGGCTTGTCGCAGTTGCATCAGTTGAGGGGAAG
>WGAU01000016.1 GCA_015494645.1 Aquificota bacterium | reverse complement strand
GTCTGGGGTTGCCGATTTTATAGATCCTCTGGCAGGATCTTTTGCCGTTGAGTACCTGACTAACGAGATAGAGAAAAAGGCGTGGGAGTATATTGAATGGATAGAGAACAATGGGGGAGTGCTGCGCTGTATAGAGGAGGGTCTGATCCAGAAGGAGATACAGGATGCGGCTTATGCCTATCAGCTTGCCATAGACAAGAAGGAACAGATCATTGTGGGAGTTAACGAGTTCGTTATAGAGGAAGAGGAGCAAGAAAGGGAAATACTGAAGATAGACTTTGAGGTGGAGAGGAGGCAGATAGAGAGGGTAAAGAAGGTTAGAGCTGAGAGGGACAACGAGAAGGTGAAGAAGGCTCTTGTGGAACTTGAGGAAGCTGCAAGATCAGGAGAAAATGTGGTCTATCCCATATACGAAGCCGTTAAGGTTTACGCTACCTTAGGTGAAATTTCCGATGTTTTGAGGAAGGTTTACGGGGAACACAAAGAGAAGGTGATTATCTAAGCTTAAGTGGATTATTTTACTTTATTCAAAGTTGCCAGGGAACTGGAAGAAGCCCTTTCTGGATTTATTGTTCAAAGGGTTTATCAGGGCGAAAGAGGGGTAACCCTTAAGCTAAGAAGGTCAAAGTATAAATATCTCAATCTGGTGGTTGATCCGGATTTTTCGTCTTTCTTTATGTCTCAGGAGCCTTTCTTTACAGGCTATGGACATTTCGCAGGGGTTGCGGAAAGCCACATAAGAAATTCAAGGTGTATTTCCTTTGGCTTTGAGAAAGGGGAAAGGGTGTATGTGTGGCGGTTTTCCTATACCGATTTTGTGGGGGAGACTAAAGAGTATTCTCTGATACTGGAGATCCTTGGCAAGTACAGTAATCTCATTTTCTGTCAGTCAGGTAGGATCTTGGAGTGCTGGTTAAAGAAAGAGGGAGGTATAGACGAGAGAAGCCTTATTCCGGGAAGGATGTATTATCCTCCGGAATCTTCTGAGGGTAGGTACATATTTGATGTTGATAGGGATTACTTTTTTGAAGCCATTTCCCGAGGAGGATTTACGTCTTTGGGAGGCTACATATACCCTCTGCCGCGGTTTATACTCAGAGAGTTAAGGGCAAGGGGTGGAGATGAAGTCTCTTTTCCCCAGGGAATCTTGTCTCTATGGAAGGCTTTTAGATCCTTGGTAGAGGAGCTGAAAGAAGTATGTCTGTGGTTCAGAGATGGGAAGATTTATCCCTTTTCTGTTGGAAGATCTGAAAAGGTAAAGCCTAACGAAGGGCTGGCTTCCTTTGTGGTTTCTGGTTTTGAAAGGAGAGAGTTATATGCGAGAAAGACAAGGCTTTTGGCTATTTTAAAGAACAGGGAACAGAAATTGAGGAAGCTAAAAAATGAGCTTTACAGAGAGCTTGAAAGTACAAGGGGCTTTGAGAGATTCAAACTCTGGGGAGAGGTCATACTTATCCACATGGGAAGCGTAGATTGTGGTAAGGGCTTTTTGAGAGTGGAGAACCCTTATAATCCGGAAGAAATTTTGGAGATACCTTTAGAAGAGGGAAAGAAGCCATCCCAGGTTGCTCAGGGCTACTTTTCTCAATATTCAAAGCTCAAGGCAAAAAGGGAAGGGCTAAAAAGGAGATTGGAAGAGGTTAAAAGCGAACTTGAGTTTTTAGAGGAGCTTTTCTGGCAGGTATCGGAAGCAGATGAGGTTGGGGTACTTGAAGATATAGAACTTGTTCTGGAGCAGCAGGGGTATGTAAAGCAAAAGCGTGAGGTTGCTACGCGTTCGTCTCAAAAGCCCAAGTACCAGTTCTTTTTCGCATCGGGCTACAAGGTGTTGGTTGGCAGAAACAGTAGGGCCAATGACTATGTAACCTTCAAGCTTGCCAGTAAAGACGATTTGTGGCTTCACGCAAAGGGTTATCCGGGAGCGCATGTGGTGGTGAAGGGAAAGAATATCCCCGAAGATGTGCTGGAGAAAGCAGCTTCTGTTGCGGCTTACTACAGCAAGGCGTCGGGGTCTTCCAAGGTGGATGTTGATTACACCAAGGTTAAGTATGTAAAAAGGATGAGGCCTTACAGACCGGGGATGGTGATATATACTAACTACTCCACCGTTACGGTGGAACCAAGAGCTCCTGAGGAGGTGGCGGATGTTGAAAAAGGTTAACCATATAGGGATAGCGGTAAAAAGCATAGAGGAGGCGAAGAGATTCTACGAGGCCATAGGGCTTGTAGTTGAGGGCGAGGAGGTGGTTGAGGAGCAGAAGGTAAGGGTGGCCTTTATACAAGTGGGAGAGACAAGGATAGAGCTGTTGGAGGCTACCTCTGAGGATTCGCCAGTGGCCAAATTTATAGGAAAGAGGGGAGAAGGGATACACCACATAGCCTTTCAGGTAGACGATGTTGAGAAGGCTTTGGAGGTGTTGAAAAATAAAGGGGTGCGTTTGATAGACGAAAAGCCCAGGAGGGGTGCTCACAACACACGGATTGCTTTTATACATCCAAAGTCTACTAACGGCGTTCTTGTTGAGCTATGTCAGGAGGGTTAGTGGAAGGTCTCTTTTTAGGTCTTTACAATTTAGCATATCCTGTGGGTGCTGCAGCTTTTTCTCCGTATGTAGCCTACAAACTGGCCAGTGCTTACAAGTACCGTGCCGGTTTGAAGCAGAAGCTTTCTTTGGAGCTTCCACCTCTCGTTGAAGGTAAAAAGAAGGTGTGGTTCCATGCGGTTTCGGTGGGAGAGACTCAAGCTGTGACCCCTCTTATAG
>WGAU01000015.1 GCA_015494645.1 Aquificota bacterium | reverse complement strand
CTTCAAGCTTGGCTATGTTTTCATCGGCAAGGGACCACAGGGGAGAGAGAAAGACAATTAGGCCAGCCATTAGGGCTGCAAACCTTCTCATGGTCCTTCCTCCCTCTTGTTTTGCAATAAAAAAGCCCCGACCCTCAGGATTAACTTAGGGTCGGGGCGTAAATTGCCCTTCTGCCCACGGACCCCAGTCCCCGAGGGCCCATCAGTTGTGGGCTTTGTTCCCGGGCCGGTCTCCTGGCTTCCGGATCATCCTACTCGCCCGCGCCTTCCCAGGGTCAGGTGACCCCAGTGGCCTGTCGTCCCGCCGATTTTGCGGGACCAAGCGGGCTTTCGTCCCCGGTCACAGTTGCGGGCCAGCGCCGGATTTTCACCGGACTTCCCGTCACCCGGGAACCTATAACTGATGTTTTTATACGGGAAGGACCTAAATGGCAACTACTCTATTTTTTCCTTGCCTTTTGGCCATGTAAAGGGCTCCATCAGCTCTTTCGTAAAGGCTTTCTGCGGTATCCGAATCTTTAAGCTGGGTAGTGCCAATGCTGACGGTTATCTTTATAGGCTTGTCAACTACTGTGAACTCGTGGTTCGCTATAGCATCTTTGAGTTTGTTTGTGGCTTTTACCGCTCCCTCCAAAGTTGTTTCTGGAAAAACGACGGCTATCTCTTCCCCTCCCACTCTTCCAACTATGTCAAAGCTTCTCACATTGTTCTTGATGATCTCTGCCACCTTAGATAATACCATATCTCCCACGGTATGGCCGTATCTGTCGTTTATCTTCTTGAAATCGTCTAAATCTAATATGGCGAGACTGAGGGGTCTGCGATACCTTTTGGCCCTTTTTATTTCTTCCTCAAGACGTGAGAAAAAGGCTCCCCTGCTGAGAAGTCCTGTAAGGTAATCGTAAACTACCTTTTGGCCAACCTCTTCCACTAAGAAAGCGAGCTTGCTGGCTATGTAGCCCAGTTCGTCCCGACGGCTCTTGGAGATTTCTCGTAGGTCGTCTACATGCAGGTGGTATCTATTCATGGATTCCATGATCTCAAAAATCTGAGAGGCAAAATTCATAGCTTCTCCATAAACTTTTTTATGGTACTTATAGGCTGCGAAAGCTGAAAGGGCCATGATAAAAAGGAAAAAACCAGCGAGCCAATGTAAAAGGGTAAAGCGCTTTTTGAGGCAGCGGGGAAAGGAAACGTTAAGGTAGGCGATAGGATTGCCTTCAAGTCCCTTCAAGGGATAGCATAGGTTCCATCTATTGCTTGTGCACTTTTCGGATAGGAAGACTTTGGTACCGCTTCCCTTAAAAAGAGCGAAGAGCCTGTTAATGCTTTTGGCAAATAATAAAAAGTCGTGGCCTTGGACAATACCTTCGTCGCTTGATAGGGGGAAGGTAGAGGCTAAGAATACCCTTTTCTTTGTTTTAAGGGCAAAGAACAGCGGTTGTTTCGCTACCTTTCCTATGGAGAAGAACTCTTTTACTTTCTTTCGTATTTTGTTTATGTCTTCTTTAGCAAGGCTTATGCCTTTTTGATACAGTATCGTGCCGTCTTCTAAGTAGATGCCAAAGGCATCGGCAGAGGCTTGTACTTGGTGGTCTTCTTCCAGTTGTTCCCTTATCCAGTTAAGGTCTCTTTCTTTGACCTTTTCGCACATTTTACTCCACAGCGCAAAGCTGTTTAAAAGGTTTGCAAGGGCTTCTCTCTGCCAGGATAGTCCTATGTTGAATACCTGTCTGCTGCTTTTCTGATAAATTTCGTGGGCGATGTCCTCCACGCTGGATATAACGATTAAGGTGAGGATTAAATAGGCGAGGAAAATGAATGTTACAAGACCTGCGTTGATGATAAAGAGACGTCGTATGATGGAGCTTTCAAATTTTAGCACACCAAAAACAAAACAAAGTAACTTTATAATTTACAAATGGAAACACAGAAGAAGAAATTTTTCAAGGGGGAAGCGAGAAAAATAAAAAATAAGGGACACGGGGGATTGAACCCCCGTATCCTATTAGAGCTGCTTATAGCAGAACCACCAGTCGTAGCAATCAAACTGTTTTGGTCTTTCGGCGGCGGTTTTCACATCTCCAGCAGGTGGAATTATAACCTTGTCTCCAATCAACTCGTTGTTTGGCCAGTTGGCTGGTATGGCAACGCCGTTGGCATCGGAGGTCTGGAAGCCCTTAACCATGCGGACAATCTCGTCAATGTTTCTTCCCAGCTCCTGAGGATAGTAGAGTATAGCCCTTATCACACCATTGGGGTCAACGATAAATACAGCTCTCACAGTGTTGGTGCCTTTAGCGGGATGGATGAGTCCCAGAGCTTTTGAGACGCTGCCCAAATCATCAGCTATAACAGGGAACTCAATCTCCACATCCAGCTTCTCTTTTATCCATTCAATCCACTTTATGTGGGAGAAGACCTGGTCAACGCTCAGACCTATAAGCTCGCAGTTAAGCTCTCTGAACTGATCGTACCTTTTCTGAAAAGCAACGAACTCGGTGGTGCATACAGGCGTAAAGTCTGCCGGGTGGCTGAAGAGCACAAACCACTTGCCCTTGTAATCATCGGGCAATTTTTTAATACCATGAGTGGTTTTAACCTCCAACTCGGGGAACCTCTCTCCTATCAGTGGTATTCTTCCCTCCATGACTGCCCTCCTTAGATCTGTTTTGTTTTCACTATAAAAGTTAGTCTAACCTAACCAAATTGTCAAGTCCCTATGGGCACCTTTCTTTAAGCATCTTGGAGATCTTAACACCCAACTCAAAGCATTCTTTAAGCTGTTCTTTTGTGGGAACCCACTGGATTCTTATGGAGTCAACCACTTCCAGCTTTATGGATTCAAAGATATCCGTTATCTGCTTCACAGCCTCTCCGCTCCATCCGTAGGAACCAAAGGCAGCGGCCAACTTGTTCTGTGGCTTCAAGCCCTTTAGATAGGTAAGCACATCTGCCACGCTGGGGAACATGTTGTTGTTTATGGTTGGAGATCCTACCACGATGGCCCCAGCCCTCAAAACCTCTGTGGCAACGTCGCTTCTGTGGGTACCGCTTATGGGTAGCACCCTCACCTCGGTGCCCCCATGGGCCAGACCATCCGCTATAGCCCTTGCCATTTTATCTGTGCTGCCCCACATGGTATCGTAAACCACTACTGCACGGTTGTGGGGCTTTTGCTCGGCGTACTCTTTGTAGAGGGAAAGGACCCAATTTACATCCTCTGGTGTTCTGAAGATGGGCCCGTGATCGGGGGCTACCATCTTTATGTTCAACCCCGCCTTTTCAAGCTTTGCAAAGAGGTTCTTGATAAGCGCGGAAAAAGGCATGAGGATGTTAGCGTAGTAAGTGGCGAGTTCATGCTCCACGGTGCCCCTTAGGCACTCGTCCACAAAAATGCTTCTTGTGGCGTAGTGCATACCAAAGGCGTCTTGGGAGAAAAGTATTCCTTCATCAACTAAGTAGGTGAACATGCTGTCAGGCCAGTGGAGCATACGGGTTTCTATGAACTTCAGCTTCTTGCCGCCTATGTCCAGCTCTTCTCCGTCTTTAACCGCCACGATTTCACAGTCAAGGTGGAGCTGGGCCTTGAGGTTCTTAACCCCCATAGTTGAGGCAAAGATCTTTTCCGGGTTGACTTCCCTGATGATTTCGGGAAGTGCCCCTGAATGATCCATCTCCGCATGGTTGGAAATGATGTAGTCTATCTTCTTGGGATCCACCACGCTTGAAATTCTCTGTAAGAGCTCGTCCTTGTATTGTTTCTTAACTGTGTCCACAAGCACAATCTTGTCCGCCAGTATTAAGAATGCGTTGTATGTGCTACCCCTGTGGGTAGTGTACCCGTGAAAGTTTCTTAGACTCCAGTCTATAGCACCAACCCAGTAAACGTCTTTAGCTATGGGAACGGCTCGGTAAGATGTTTCCATTTTTTTCCTCCTTGAGTTGTGTGGGGAGGGGCCTCCCCTTAGCCCCTCCAGAGGCCGTGTATGTTGCAGTACTCTCTTGCAGAAACCTCCTTCGCCTCAACGGGGAAGAAGGCCTCTGGAGCATCTCCGGGATTGAGGTACTGCCTGTAAACCTTGCCATCGGCTATAAGCTCAATCCATTCGATGTAGTGCTTTTCCTCCATGGGATGGGGGACGCTTCCTACCTTTACCTTATAACCTCCCTCCACCTTTTCAATTACCGGCACGTGCTTTTCCGTAGAGGCATCGGCGGTTTGCTCCTCAAGAAGAACCATGGGCTTACCACAGCAGGAGAGAACACCCTTGCCTCCATGCAGCACCTCAACGATGTTTCCGCAGATTTCACACTTGTAAACCTGCATTCTCTCAGCCATTTTTGCACCTCCTGCAGTTTTTATGACTTTTCTGGTTTAAATTATAATATATACCACAAAAAGTGCAACCCCCAACTTTTGGACATGTTTTGGGATGATTAAGCGAGAATATTTATCTTGGGCTGGCTTACGGAAAGGTTTGTCGGTTTTTCTGATTGATACTCTTTTGTTTTTTGCTTTACGAGCTCCATCTGGGCTTTCATGAGCTTTCTTGCGGCTTCTGCGGCTACTCTTCTGTCCTGAGGGGAGGGATCCGCCGGGGCAAGGGCTGCCCTTATCACTTGCCTCATCTTGCGTATGGTGTCCTCTGGGTCTTTTCCCTCGCTCATATCTATTTTTACCTCACCGGCTACGGCGTATAGCCTCCCGTCGGGGCCCTTCACGAATCTGTAGCTTGGAGGACCGGCATACTGTCCTCCTGCGGCTTTGTGGGCAAGCTCGTGCTGTCGCACCTTCCTGTCAATGGATGAAAGTTCTTGAATGATCCTGTTTTCTTCTGCTTTGAGCTGAGGGTCTTCCCGGTTCCCTGAACGCTTCTGTGCCGTTATCTGGTTAATCCTGTTTAGGATATTTGCTATGGATACGGATCCCACTGGCATTTATACAACCCTCCGACTTTTAATATCGGTAAGGCTTTTTCAAACTAAAGAGCCTTGGTTAGAAAACCAAACGCTAAATCTTTTGAGGGGCCGAAAAGGAGATTAAGGTGAAGGTAGGTGGCAAAGAGGTTGTGCTTTATGAATCCTTCATCCAAGGATATACCCTTTGAGGGGACAAGTAGTCTGTAGCCTTTGGGCAAGATAGTCTTTTCTTGTGCTACTGAGTAGTGAAAGACATGGCCTCTGACTGTGGAGCCTTCTTTTAAAAATGGGTGGTTTTTCAGTGCCTTTCCCCTTGCGTATCCGAGAAACGGCCTCTGGGCGAAGTCCACCTCTATGGGCAGTACCCCTGCAAAAGGAAAGGTTTTACCCCTGTAGTGCACTTTTTCTGCTAAAAAGATGAGCCCGCCGCATTCTGCGTAAACGGGGAGTCCTGAATTTGCAAACTCTTTCAGGTCTTTAATAAACCTTTTGTTTTCAATGAGTCTTTCTCCCCATACCTCCGGGTAGCCTCCGGGGAGAAAGAGAGCTTGTGCATCAGCCGGGATGGTTTCTCCATTCACCGG
>WGAU01000014.1 GCA_015494645.1 Aquificota bacterium | reverse complement strand
GTTGCATATACTAAAAACGAAATTGGCCAGAATTTCCTTTCCGTATTTGGTGTGAACCACCTCGGGATGAAACTGCAAACCATAGATCTTTTTTTCTTTATTCCTGAAGGCCGCAACAGGAGCATTTTCCGTTTTAGCTATGGCTTCAAAGCCAATAGGCATCTCAAGAACCCTATCACCATGGCTCATCCACACTTGGAAGCTCTCGGGTAATCCAGCAAAGATATCGCTTTTGTCAAGAATCCGTAACTGAGCAAAACCGTACTCTCTGACTCTACTTCTTTCAACAACGCCACCCAGAAGATGGGTGATTAGCTGCATGCCATAGCATATACCAAGAATGGGTACCCCAAGCTCAAAGAAGGCCTTATCCACAAAAGGCGCATGGGCATCGTGCACACTTGCAGGTCCACCGGAGAATATAAAACCCTTGATCCTCTCAATAGGAAGATCCCCAACTGATCTGAAAGGAGGATAGATCTCACTGTAAACCCCAAGCTCTCTTACTCTGCGGGCAATAAGCTGGGTGTACTGAGAACCAAAGTCTATCACCACTATCATAGCTCACCTCAGCAAGAACCTGGAAAGGGTAGTAAACAGAAGAAAAGCCGCTGTCATATACAGCAAGAGAATGTCCATTTGACTCCTCTTCCAGCCATCTTCAACTTTATCAGGAACTATTCCTTTAAGGCTTTTGTAAATCCCCTCAAGATTTCCAAACACAAGTGGGACTATAACCACCCCATCACTGCACTGAATCCACAGAACGTTTCTTATTCCAAGCCTTCTGACCTCTATAAGTTCCACCTGATCCCAAGAGAAACACCTTTTTCCCAAAAGTCCCTTAACGCAGATTTCGCTATCCGAAAGATAAATGAACCTGTAGTTTACAAAAAGTAGTATGAAAAACAAAGGAAAGGCAAAAAAGAGAGCAAAACCCACTCCCCAAACCTTTCCCTTGAAAAAGAAGACTACTGTAAGAAAAAGAACAACAGCCCCTATCACCACCGAGGGAATTATATACAAAGGTGAGGGGCCATATCTCTTCATTTATTTAGGGAAACGCTCCTTTATACGAGCTGCCTTTCCAGATAGCTGTCTCAGGTAGTAGAGTTTGGCCCTTCTGACTTTACCTCTTCTTATCACCTCTATCTTTTCAAGCCTGGGGGAGTAAAGGGGAAAGGTTCTTTCAACCCCTATACCGCCGGTGGTTCTTCTTACAGTGAAGGTTCTCCTATGCATGCCACCAGAAAATTTTATAACCACCCCTTCAAAGGGTTGCACCCTTTCCTTGTTACCCTCCACTATGCGGAAATAAACCCTTACCGTGTCTCCAACCCAAAAATCGGGGAGATCTTTGTTGAACTTTTCCATCTGCTCCTTCTCAATCTCCAACACCGGATTACCCTTCATCTTCTTCCCTCCAGCCCAACAGTCTATCAACGATTATAGCCGCCGCACACCTGACGGACAGGTGGTTATAATTACCCAAACCCTTAATTGGGTCAAGAAGATAATCGCATTTTTCTATCACCTCTTTGGTAAGCCCCCATCCAGTTCCCAACACTATGGCATAGGGCTTTTCATCCCTATGCATGATTTCCCTCAGTTGTCTGTATCCTACTCTTTTCCCCGGCATATCTCTTGCAGAAGTAGCCACAAGGACCGGCCGATTCTCCTCCCTGTCCTCTATAAATTCTATAGCATCCTCCAGAAAGGAAACAACCTTCACTAACTTTAGGGCCTCATCCCTGTTTGGATTGTAAACGGCACCAAAGCCACTTTTCCAATGTGAGGTGATTCTTTCTATCATTGCCTTTTGGGATCTCAAAGGGGTAACCATGATCAATCCCTTACCCTCATAGGTTCTAACCAAGCGAGAAAGATCGTGTATATCAAGGTTGGTTATGGAAGAAGCCACCACCTTACCCCTTTTGTTGTAAACGGGATAATGAACAAGGACCAAATAGAAACTCATTCCTTCCAATCTTTTCCCGTTACTATATCCGTAAGTATTTCCACGTCAACTGAGGTAAGCCTTGCCTTGGCCAAAAGATCGGGTCTTCTAAGGAAAGTTTCCTTAATGCTTTGAAACCTCCTCCATTTCTCAATAGCTCTGTGATTGCCAGAGCGAAGAATCTCAGGAACCTTCATGCCCCTAAACTGGTAGGGCCTTGTATACTGGGGATACTCCAATAAGCCATCGCTGAAAGACTCTCTGCTTACAGACTCTCCACATCCTAAAACCCCAGGAATATACCTTGACACAGTCTCTATGACTACCATGGCAGCAACTTCGCCACCGGAAAGCACATAATCACCTATGGACAGCTCTTCGTCCACGAAAAGGGAAACCCTCTCGTCTATACCCTCATATCTGCCGCACACAAGAGCAACTGTATTAGAGCCGCTCAGTTCCTTCACTTTCTGTTGATCGAGGACATGTCCTTTCGGAGAGAGAAGTATAACCCTACAACTCGGATACCTGCCCCTCGCTTCCTCTATAGCGGCGCACAGAGGCTCAGGCTTCATAACCATACCAGCACCACCACCGTAGGGTTCATCGTCCACAGTTCTGTGTTTATCTTCGGTAAAGTCCCGAGGATTAACAAAGTTTACCTTTATCAGTCCTGCATCCAAAGCCTTTCCGAGAACCCCGCATTTGAGAAAAGAAGTGAACATCTCAGGAAAGATGGTTATGACAACGAAATTCACAACAGCCCCT
Source organism: Aquificota bacterium (assembly GCA_015494645.1). Taxonomy (GTDB): domain Bacteria; phylum Thermosulfidibacterota; class Thermosulfidibacteria; order Thermosulfidibacterales; family Thermosulfidibacteraceae; genus Thermosulfidibacter. The sequence continues at coordinate 2,570 of WGAU01000014.1, read as the reverse complement.
CTACAGGATCCACCACCATAATGCCCTTATTTAGATCTATCTCCTCCACAAAGACAGAGGGGATAAGAACTTCCCTGTCCCCTTCCCTTACCACATACACATCGTGGGCACCGGTGGCCATTATATCCTCCACCACTCCCACATACTCACCATCCTTGGCAAAGACCTTCAGGCCAATAAGCTGGAACCAGTAGTATTCCCCTTCCCCAAGAGGCACCAAATCATCATATCTGACCTCTAAAAACCAACCCTTAAAGAACTTGACCGCTTCCGGTGTATCAAGCCCCTTGAACTTTATTATGAAAGACTTATGGTGAGGACGGATATACTCCACTTCCATATATATTCTTCTCGTGCCCTTTCTGAGGTAAAAGCCGGTCTGCCCTGTTATGTTTTCAAGTATATCAGTCTCAATGGAACACTTAGCCTCCCCTTCCAGCCCAAAGGGACCCAGGATTTTGCTCACTATAGCGTAACCATCCTTCTTCATGGTTCCAAATATCCAAAAAAAGAGGACGGGTTGAACACCCGTCCTTGTATTCAAAAGCCTCTCCCTAACCCCTGCAGTTAACGGCTACTCAAGAATCTCCAGAACCGCCCTCTTGCCCTGCTTGGTAGCAGCAGCAGAAAGAATGGTCCTTATGGCACGGGCAGTTCTTCCCTGCCTTCCTATAATCTTACCAAGATCCTCAGGAGCTACCCTTAGTTCAAGAACACAGGTTCTTTCCCCAACAACCTCTGTAACCTGCACTTTGTCAGGATTGTCTGCAATAGCCTTGGCTATCTGCTCAACCAACTCCTTAAACATGCTCCACCTCCGTTTTCAGCTTTCAGCTTGGAACCCAGGGGTTAGGGAGCCTTAACTCACAACAACACCCGCTTTTCTCAACACCCAGCGGGCCTGAGAAGTTGGTTGAGCACCTTTACTCAACCAAGCCCTGGCCTTTTCTTCATCAATTTTTATCTCGGGAGGCTCTTTTATAGGATCATAGTAACCCAACACCTCAATGAACTTGCCATCTCTCGGTGCTCTGGCATCTGCAACCACCACACGATAAAAAGGCCTGTGCTTTTTCCCCATGCGCATCAAGCGTATGCGAACCACCCAACCACCTCCTAACGGAACATTTTCATAAAGTCCAAGTCAATTCCACCAAAGGGAAGCCCCTTTATCTTTTTCATACCTTTTCTGCCTTTTTTCAAGCCCTTCATCATTTTTCTCATCTGCTGGTACTGCTTTAGAACCCGGTTCACCATTTGAACACTCGTTCCCGATCCTTTAGCGATTCTGCGTTTTCTGCTGGAATTGATAATAGAGGGATTTCTCCTCTCTTCAGGAGTCATGGAGTTTATAACCGCTTCCATATGGATGAGCTCTTTTTCGTTTATCTTAGCCCCTTTGAGCATTTGCTTCAAACCACCTATACCTGGAAGCATATCTATTATAGATTCTATAGAACCCATACTTCTAAGAGCCCTGAGTTGTTCCCGCATATCCTCAAGGGTAAACTCGCCCTCCAAAAGGCGTTTTTCCATCTCAGCGGCTTTTTGCTGATCAAAGGCTCTCTGGGCCTTTTCAATCAGGGTGAGAATATCTCCCATCCCCAAAATACGATTGGCCACACGATCGGGATGGAAAGGTTCAAGCATATCAAGCCTTTCGCCCACTCCCACGTACTTTATTGGCTTACCCACTACCCTTTTTACAGAAAGGGCCGCACCACCCCTGGCGTCGCCGTCCATTTTGGTGAGTATCACTCCTGTAATACCCACCCTATCATCAAAGGTTTTAGCCACGTTAACCGCTTCCTGACCGGTCATGGCATCCACGACCAAAAGCACCTCGATGGGATCAACAGCAGCTTTAATCTGTTCCAGCTCCTGCATCATGGCATCATCTATGTGGAGCCTACCCGCAGTGTCTATTATAACTACATCACTTCCCAAACTACGGGCCTGCTTCACCGCCTCTAAAGCCATATCTGCAGGCTTACCCTCTGTATGAAAGACAGGAACTCCCACCTCCTTGCCCAAAACCTTAAGCTGATCCACGGCAGCGGGTCTGTACACATCGGCAGCCACCAGCATGGGGACCTTGCCTTGAGCTTTCAACATCTTAGCAAGCTTAGCAGCGGTGGTGGTCTTACCCGAACCCTGAAGGCCTACCATCATCACTACTGTTGGAGAAACAGGAGAGAAAGTTAAAGGTTCATGTTTCTCTCCCAAAAGCTCCACTAGTTTCTCGTGAACGCTCTTCACAACCTCCTGTGCAGGGGTAAGCCCACCTGAAATCTCCTTACCTATAAGCTCCGACTTGATCTCCTCTATAACAGACCTAACAACCTGAACGTTAACATCAGCCTCTAAAAGGGCTACCCTAACCTCCCTGAGCACAGCTTCTACATCGGACCTGCTGAGCTTACCTTTTCTGCCAGCCTTTCCGAAAACCCTTTGCAACCTGTCAGATAGTGCCTCAAACATACCCCACCCCTCGCTCTGATTGCTGGCTATTACAACCACAGGAGGCAAGTGTCAACAAGAAAGGCTATATATCCTCAAGCAGTTTACAC
>WGAU01000013.1 GCA_015494645.1 Aquificota bacterium | reverse complement strand
GTATTTATATGGTGCCGGTTTTGGAGTTTTACGGCGATTCCATAAAGGATTATCTGAGAGAGATTGAAGCTTACCTTGGTATCAAGCACTTTTTGGGGTTCTTGTACAGATTTCTCAAAGATCTCGGCATACCTGATTTAGCTGAGCTGAATCTTACCAATGAAGAGAAGGAAGCTACCTGTCGGTTTGTGCTGAGCAGAAAAAGCGTTTTTGAAATACTGCCCGTTAAGGTTTCTCAAGAGGATCTTTACAGAGTTTGGGAATCTTAAATGCCCAAGCTTGTGGTTGCAAACTTCCAGTCGGCCTATCACGGCCTTGTTGAGGTAAGGAAAGTAAAGAAAAAGTTCCTTCCCCGCCTTCTCTCCTTGGAGCTTCAGGACAATGCAGAGGTTCCCCAGCCCTTTGCCTTTGGATTTAAGGTTTACGAAGAGAAAGAACAGGATCTTTCAGTAGCCGTTAGTGTGGTGAAAAAGGATGAACTTGATGAGATTTTAAGAGAAAACCCCGATGTGGAGTGTGTGGTTACCCAGGAGGTGGCCTTTGCAGCTATCTGTCAAAGGAGAATGGAGAGCGAGGATAGTGCCTTCTGGTGTGCCATTGTTGCGGGTTCACAGATAAGGCTGTTCCTCGTGAGGAGGGCTTGTGTAATCTATTCAACCTCGCTTCCTCTGTATTCTGAGGAGCTTTCCGATGCCGATGTGGAGCTTATTAGCAGCGCCTTGAGATACGCCTACAACTTGGTTGAGGATCTGCCTGATAAAATGTTTGTTGGCGGAGAGGACGCCCGTGTCCTTGAAGGCAAGCTTCCCATGGACATGGAGAGGGTGGATGTGGTTGATCCTCCCTTTGACGTGGTGAAGGACTACAATTTAATCCCTCAGGGATACATCTTAGAAAAGAAAAGCCGTTTGATTCAAACTTATGTCAGATATGGGCTTGTTGTGGCGACGCTCCTTTTTTTTCTTCTTTCTCTGGCAAATTTTTACAGAATGCTCATGCTAAGCAAAGAGTTATCCCGCTACGACAGGATCTTGGAGAAGGAGTACCGCATGTATCAGGAAATAAAGAAAATGAGGAAGCAGCTATTAAAATTGAAAAAACATGCTGAGGAAAGAAAAAAAGCGGTAACTTCATTTTTCTGTGTTGAAAAGGCCAATAACCTTTACAATGTGTTGCTGGATGTTGGATTTGATGAGATAACCTCTGTGGATGTGCACCCGCCGTCGGTGATTTTTAAGGGAAAGGTGAGAGCAAAGGATGGAAGAGCTGAGGCTTTTCTTAGGTATATCACCATGCTGAAACTGATTGAAAAGAACGGTTACAAGGTTAAAAAAAACAACCTTGGAGAGAAAGGAACCTTTTCCTTCACGGTAAGATGCGCAGATTGAAATTGCCGTTAACAGTCTTGTTTGTGCTTCTGCTGGCCTTTTCTCTGTATCTGTGGAAGTTTACTTCTTTAAAAGTTGCGTGTCTGAGGCAAAATTTGGAGGTGTCAAAAAGAGCTGCGGCTAAATTTCCTTCAATGAAGAGTGAGTACCAAAATTTGAAGAGGATCTTGAGTAGCGCAAATGTAACTTATGCAATTGATAAAAGGAAGTTCTACGAAGCGGTGCTTTCTTTAGCGGATAAGATCAGCAGTAATGATAGGGTAAAGAGGCTAAGAGTTTCTCCTCGTCTTGTGTATCCGTCTGTAGCCAACACATACACCTTCAGGGTGAGTTTGAAAAAGAAATCTTGGGAAGATGCTGCTTACATACTGGATAGTTTTTTCGCTCTGAAGTGGGCGGTGCTTAGATTGAAGCGCTTCAGATACGATAATAGGGGTGCATCTTTAGAAGTTGTAATTTCAAGGGGCAAAGGGAAGTGAGTGCGGTTTACATTAAACCTTTGGTTTACCCTGTCATCTCGGTAATGTTGTTTCTCATATTGGTTGCCGTTCATAAACCAAAGTGTAGGGTTTCTCCTAAAGCCGTTGAGCTTTCCAGATACACTTACAAAGCTTGGACTCCTATTGAGGTCCCGGAGGTAAGAAGCCTTGCTTTAAGGGACAGGGAGCGGGTTGTAGTTCTGAAAGGAAATAAAACAGATGAAAGAGTGGAATCGTTTATTGAAAAGCTGCATCCCAGTGTAATATTAAAAGGAGAAAAAGAATACCTAC
>WGAU01000012.1 GCA_015494645.1 Aquificota bacterium | reverse complement strand
TCCCACAACAGCCACCGCAAACCCCGTCAGGGACATAAGTCTTGCCACCTCCCCGAATCTTTCCACGGGCCAGCACCTTTCAGGTTTTGAAGCACCGGGGTGCATTACAAAGATGGGAAGATTTTTCCAGCCCAAAGAGCTTATGAGATCCTCAGCCCAGTACCTATCCTCCTGAGAAAGATAGATGCGAGCAACGCTTTTTTCTGGCAGCTTGAAACCAAAAGCTTCAAAAAGCCTCGCGTAAACTTCAGATTGGTGAAGCGTTTCCTGAACAAATATCTTTCTGTTCAGCAGAAATCCCCTCCCATCCGCAGGTATGCCTGTGGTCTTAAGCCCCGCCAAGGTGGTCAGCAAAGCGGAGGAAAAGGAGTTGGGAAGGAGCAAGGCCTCCACAGCATCGCTCTTGAAAAGCCTCCACAGGTTGATCCAAAAGCCATCCTTGTCAATCCAGAAGCCCCTTGAATACTTTCCCCTTATGAGCTGATACAGCTTTGGCTTACCAAACAGCAGCACATCTTCCCTTCGCTCAAGAACGGTATCCAGCCAAGCAAAGGCCATGAGAAAATCGCCCACCCAGTTGGGCAGAAAGATAAGCTTTTTACCCTTCACCTTCGGCAATTTCCTTCAGAACCTCAAAGTCCCTCAGAGCAACCGCCTTCTGTTTAGGGTTTCTAAGAAGGTAGGCAGGATGGAAGGTGGGAAAGACCCTGTAGTTCTTCCAGCCAAGCAGGACCTTGCCCCTGATCCTGCTTATGGGCAGTTTTTTGCCCAAGAGCAACTGGGCGGCGAAGGTTCCCAAGGCACAGATCACCTTTGGCTTTATGGCTTCAATCTGCTTGAGTAGGAAGGGACTGCAGGCTTCTATCTCCTCCTCCTTGGGATTTCTGTTTCCGGGAGGCCTGCACTTCAGCACGTTGGCTATGTACACATCCTCCCTCTTCCAGCCCACCTCCTCTATGAGCTTGGTAAGCAACTGACCTGCAAGCCCCACAAAGGGCCTCCCCTGCTTGTCTTCCTCCTCGCCGGGAGCCTCACCCACAAACACCACCTTTGCGCAAGGGTTCCCTTCTCCAAAGACCAAGTTGGTTCTGGTCTGCCACAGAGGACATCTGCGGCAATCTCCGATTTCTTCCCTCACCTTTAGAAGAAGTTCCTCGTTTTCAGGGCAGGACACCCTCTCCTCCCTTTTCTCTTCAACTGCCTCTTGGCCCCCTTCCGATCCGAGAACAAAATACTCCGTTATCCCCGCCTCCCTATACCACTCAAGAAGATTCAAAAGCTGCCTTTTAGGATCGCTCCCCATGTTGTCCAACTTTACCAGCTACTGCACTCTGTGATCAAGCCGACGCCACTTTACATATTCCACTCATTTTGCCACTATTTTCCAGAAACTACATATTCTCGGAGGGCAACAATGATCTTAGGGGTCATATCCGACACCCACGATCACATGGACAACACCAAAAAGGCCCTTGAACTGTTCAGATCCCGTGGTGTTGATGTGGTGATACACTGCGGAGACATTGTAGCACCCTTCTGTATGGATCTTCTCAACAAGAGTGATCTTGAATGGATAGGGGTTTTAGGGAACAATGACGGAGAAGTGGAGATACTCATAAAAAGGGCAGAGGGAAGGCTCTCCAAGGAGCCAAAGGAGCTGGAGCTTGAAGGAAAAAAGATTCTCATTAAACACTACCACCACTTTGTTGAGGAGATAGCCAAAAGCGGCAGGTATCACCTCATACTCTACGGGCACACCCATCAGCCTAAAATTGCACGTTTTGGAGATTGCCTCGTGGTAAACCCAGGGGAATGTTGCGGTTGGGTAACGGGCACAGCTACCGTGGCCCTTGTAGATCTCAAAACCTTACAGGGAGAGATTGTTGAACTCTAAAGCAAATCCGCGGGAAAGGGCATACTTGTGTCTTAAAGAGATACTGCTTGAGGGAAAATACTCCCAAAACGCCCTTAAAGAATGGTCTGCAAAGGACCCTCCCTTAGAAAGCAGGGACAAAAAGCTTTTCTGGGAGCTTGTTCTGGGCACCCTCAGGTGGATGAAAAGGATAGACCTTGGGCTCTCAAAGCAGGTGAAAAGGTACAAGAAGCTCCCAGAAGAGGTGAAGATCCTTTTGAGAGTGGGCTACTATCAGATAGTCATACTGGACAGAATACCGCCCTACAGCGCTGTTAACGAAACGGTGGAAGTTGCAAAGCAATACCTACCCCGTAAATTTCACAAGTTTACCAACGCTGTGCTGAGAAAGGCAGCAAGGATACCCTATCCAACCATAAAGGATGAAGAAAACCCTGTAGAAGCTGCTGCTAAGGCAAGATCACATCCCAAATGGCTGGTGGAAAGGTGGAAGAAACGCTTTGGAATAAAAGAAACCCTGAAGCTGCTCAGGGCAAACCTCAAGCCTGCACCCTACTCTGTATGGGTAAACGTGCACCACACCGCCATTAACGCCATCAGGAAGCAACTGAGAAACGAAGGTATAGAGTGCCGTCCCCTGAAGAACATGGAAGGAGAAATGCTGGAGATACTGAGCACCGTTGATGTTGTTGATCATCCGCTCTATCGGGAAGGGCTTATTGTGCCTCAAGATCTGGCTTCCTGCTTGGTGGCAAAGGTGGTTGATCCAAAACCTGGAGAATGGGTTCTGGATGCCTGCGCTGCCCCGGGTATAAAGACCGCTCAGATTGCCCTCGCCATGCAGAACAGAGGCAGAGTGGTAGCATGTGAGGTGAATCCAGAGAGGTTTGAGCTTTTGAAAGAAAATATTTTAAGGCTCGGAGCTGCCATAGTAGAGCCCGTCTTTGCCGATGTAATAGAAAAGGCTAAAGAGTTTGAAGAAAACTCCTTTGACAAGGTGCTGGTTGATGCCCCGTGCAGTGACCTTGGAACTGTAAGGCGTCGTCCCGAAATAAAGTGGAAAAGAACGCAGGAAGACGTGGAGAACTTTGCACAGAAGCAAATGAACATACTGCAGGAGGTAAAGCCACTTGTGAAGATAGGAGGAGAGATCATCTACAGCGTGTGCTCTTTTGAAGAGGAAGAAACCCTTAAAGTTGTGGAGGCTTTTCTGAAAGACGGCGGCTTTGAACCGGTAAACTTCTCAGCGCTCCTCCCCGAAGCCTTCAGGGAAAAGGGCAGAGATGGAACGGCCACCTTTATGCCCCACGAAACCAACACCGATGGATTTTTTATATTTAAAGCGAGGAGGGTAAAATGATAAAGATAGCCCCCTCTATCCTCAGTGCAGATTTCTGGCGTTTGGGAGAGCAGATTAGAAAGGTTGAAGATGCGGGAGCGGACATGCTGCACATAGATGTTATGGATGGTCATTTTGTGCCCAACATAAGTGTAGGCACCCCTGTGGTGAAATCCATCAAAGGAAAAACCCACCTGCCTCTGGACGTTCACATCATGGTATCGGATCCGGAAAGATATGCTCCTATCTTCGTTGAAGCCGGAGCCGATATACTCACCTTCCATGTTGAGGCCACTCCCCATCCCAACAGGGTCATTCAGACCATAAAGGCAAAGGGAGCAAAGGCCGGTGTTGTGCTGAACCCAACAACTTCACTCAGCACTTTAGAATACATTTTACAGGACGTGGACATGGTGCTTCTCATGTCGGTTAACCCGGGATTCGGCGGTCAGAAGTTTCTCCCCTTCGTCCTGAAAAAGATAGAAGCGCTAAGGAACTGGGTGGAAAAGGAAGGGCTAAAGGTTGATATAGAGGTGGACGGTGGCATCGGACCCACCAACGTAAAGGACGTGGTAAAGGCAGGCGCCAACGTGATAGTGGCAGGATCCTCCATATTTGCCGCCGATGATGCAGGGGAGAGAGTTAGGCTTTTGAGAAAACTGGCGGAGGAAGCCCTGAGATAATACCATGGCCTTGGTGCTGAGAAAGATTATAACAAGTTTTCTCAATCCCCTGCCCATCCTTATCATCCTAATCTCAGTGGCTTTCACAAGAAGACACAAGAGACTCGGACTTACCCTCTGTGCAGCTTTATACCTTGCAGGGACCACCCCTGTGGCAGACTTATTCATAAGGCCTCTTGAGGAAAGATACCCCATACCTAACCCCAGCCCAGAGATAAAACACGTGGTGGTGCTAACAGGAGACATGTTTACAAGGAAGACACCTCTTTCAAGCTCCGGCTGCTCCTCCACCCAGAGGCTCCTAACCGCAGCCTTTTTATGTAAGCGACTTAAAGCTTGCACCTTAATCCTTTCTGGGGGAAGCCTCTTCGGAAAAACTCCGGGTGCCTTTGTATGGGGAAATATACTGGATCAACTGGGCAACTTCACCTATATAGCAGAATCCCGCTCCAGAACAACCGAAGAAAACGCAAGATTTGCCCTGTCAATAGTGGGAGACAAGCCTTTCTATTTAGTAACATCCGCCTACCACATGCCCAGAAGCGTCATGCTGTTCAAAAGCTTAGGAGGAAAGCCCATTCCATACCCTGCGGACTTTTTAGCAGAGGATGGATACAACCTCACAGACTTTTTCCCTCAAGGCAGGAACATCCGCAAGATTGAACTGGCCATGCATGAGTATCTGGGACTTGCCTACTACTCCCTGATAAAACGCCTATTCCACCAGAGGTAAAAGCCCACAAGTAAAGCAGAAAAGAGCACCATAGCCACTGTAGCGGTGTGTAGATGCCTCCTTATGAGCTGCTCGTTGCTTCCAACAAAGTAACCGATAAGGGCAAGCACGCTCACCCATATACCGGCTCCGAGAGAGGTAAAGAGCGAAAATATCCAGATGTTCATGCGGGATAGACCCGCAGGAAGGGAGATATACTGCCTCACGCCAGGAAGCAATCTACCTACAAAGGTGCTTATGGCCCCGTGCCTATCAAAAAATTCCTCTAACTTCTCCAGTTTTTGTTTGCTCAGAAAAAAATATCTGCCGTATCTTTCAAGAAAGGGTCTGCCCAAACACATAGCCAAATAATAGTTAAACAGAGCACCCGCAAGGCTGCCTGTCGTTCCAGCAAGAATTGCCAGCAGCAGGTTCATCTCACCTTTGGAAGCAAGATAGCCAGCAGGAGGCATTACCACCTCGCTGGGAAAGGGAAAGAAAGAAGACTCAAGAAACATAAGGAAGAATATCCCCCCATATCCCAAGCTTCCCATCTTAGATACTACCCAAAGCGCTATTTCCTTCATGGCATGTTTTGGATATAGTTTTAGAGAGAAAAAGTAAAGGAGAACAAGAAGATGGTCTGCTTTAAAAACTTGGCCAAAGAGTTAGAGGAAATGGCCTTGCTTTACCACCTGCACATTTTGAAGCAAAGGATCGCTTTGTTTGAGAAAAAGCACAATAAAAGTTTCCAAGAGTTTGAGAGGGAAGTTTTAGAAGAAGAAGATTTTGAAAAGTGGGATGATTACATGGAATGGAAAGCTTTCGTAAAAGAATTTGAGGAAATAGAAGCTCTTTTGCTATGTTCATCTTAGAAACCTTAAAAAACAGTCCCTATACAAAAGTAAAAGCTCGCTTAACTGACAGCTCACTGTTATTCATAAGAGAGTACTGTGATGAGAAACAGAGACTGTATTCGTATCACTGGCAATCTCAAGATGGCAAAATGATAATGAGATGGGACAATGCTCCTCACCACAAAAACGTTCCAACACATACACACCACAAACATTTTCAGAATAAGGTCTTGCCCAGTTACACTTTAACATGCGAAGAGATCTTAAGAGAAATTGAATCAATGATAAAGGAGACAAGGGATGAAAATTGCGAGGGTTGAGGTTGGAGGAGAAACACTCTACGGCGTGGTAGAAAATGGAAGGGTGTACATTCCAGAAAGGCACACGCATCACTACTTGGAAGAGGTTAAGCTCCTTGCCCCATCCGTTCCATCCAAAATCGTAGCCGTAGCGCTGAACTACAGAGAACACGCCAAGGAAATGGGAAAGCCCTTACCTGAGGAACCGCTAATCTTCATAAAGCCCTCAACGGCTGTAATCAATCCATTTGAGGAGATTAAGCTTCCTGATATGTCCCAAAGGGTTGACTACGAAGGGGAACTTGCCGTGGTGATAGGAAGAACAGCCAAAGATGTAACCCCAGAAGAAGCTGTCAACTACATCTTGGGATACACCTGCTTTAACGATGTTACAGCAAGGGACCTGCAGAAAAGGGACGGGCTTTTTGCAAGGGCCAAGGGCTTTGATACCTTTGCCCCCTTTGGGCCTTGGATAGAAACCAATATTAACCCATTAAACCTAAGAATCACCACAAGGCTGAACGGTTCTGTGGTGCAGGAAGGCTCAACCTCCGACATGATATTCAATGTGTTTGAACTGGTAAGCTTTATCTCCAAAGTGATGACCCTGCTTCCCGGAGATGTGATCGCCACGGGCACACCTCCCGGAGTAGGACCCCTGTCTCCTCAAGATGTGGTGGAAGTAGAGATAGAAGGGATAGGAATCCTCAAAAACACCGTGGCAAAGGGATAATGGAAAAAGCACTTTTAACAGCCACATTGGTGCTATACGCCTTCACCACTCTTCATTACTTGGTTTACATTCTGTACCGCAACGAAAAGGTTCAATTTATGTGCAGATTAAGCCTGGCGGCTGCCATTGTGCTTCACTCCTCCACCATAGTCACAAGATGGGTAAAATCTGGTCACTTTCCGGCCACTTCCCTGCATGAGTCCCTGTCTATCTTCTCCCTGCTCATTGCGGCAGGCTATTTAATATTAGAATTGAAGCACAACATACCTGTAATAGGCGCTTTTGTTTCACCACTAAACCTGATCTTTTTCTTAGCTGCATTTTTTACTCAGGAACTGCCCAAACCCCTTCCACCGGCTCTAAGGAGCCACTGGCTAACCATCCATGCCGCTACCTCTTTTCTGGGAGAGGCTGCTTTCACCCTCTCCTTCGTTGTCAGCGTGGTGTATATCCTTCAGGAACGGGAGATAAAAAAGAAGAGAATGGGCTTCTTCTTCACAAGACTTCCCCCTTTGAACAAGCTGGACGACCTCAACTACAAAATACTAACAGTGGGATTTCCTCTCCTTACCATCGGCATCATAACGGGAGCCGTATGGGCCAACTACGCATGGGGTTCCTACTGGAGCTGGGATCCAAAGGAAACATGGTCTCTCATAACATGGCTTGTTTATGGAGGCATTCTACACGGCAGGCTCACCGCCGGATGGAGGGGAAGGAGGGCAGCTCTATTTTGCATTGTGGGCTTTGCTTGTGTTATGTTCACCTTCCTGGGAGTGAATCTGTTGTTACCGGGACTCCATACCTATAGCAGCATGTGAGGCATGGACATTTACGCTGTAGGCATAAGCTACAAAACCAGTCCTGTGGAAATAAGAGAAAAACTCGCCCTCTCTCCTGAGGAACTCACCAAGTTAAAGAACCTTTTATCCTTCCATATCAGAGAGCTTGCCTACATATCCACCTGCAACAGAGTGGAATTCTATTACTGGGGAGATGAAGAGGGCATTGAGGAGATATTCACTTTCCTTGAAGAAGCCAAGGGCATTCCAAAAGATAGCTTCAAAGACTACTTCTACATATACTCCTCGGAAGAGGCCGTTCTTCACATTTTCCGGGTAGCATCCAGTTTGGACTCCATGGTGCTGGGAGAACCTCAGATAGTGGGCCAGTTTAAGGACGCCTTTGAGGATTGCTCAAAACTGGGAATAACAGGTCCTATAGTCAATAATCTAATGTCAAAGGCCCTTGCAGCTTCCAAGAGGGTGAGAACAAGAACAGGCATAGGGGAATCAGCGGTTTCGGTCAGCTACGCAGCCGTTGAACTCGCAGTTAAGATCTTTGGAGAGCTTGACAAGTGTACCGCCTGCCTCATAGGTGCGGGAGAAATGGCAGAGCTTGCTGCAAGGCATCTCAAGGATGCTGGGGTAAAGCGTATGCTGGTGGTCAATAGAACTTTGGAAAGGGCAGAAAAACTTGCAGAAGAATTAGGTGGAGAACCCCTACCCTTTAATAGATTGAACGAGGCCATAACCGAAAGTGACATCGTCATCACATCCACCGCATCCCAAACCTACATACTGCAGAAGGAGCAGATGAATGAGATAATGAAAAAGAGAAAGCTCAAGCCCATCTTCATAATAGACATAGCCGTACCGAGGGACGTTGACCCAGATGTTGAAAAGGTTGAGAATGTTTACCTTTACAACATAGACGATCTTGAAGCGGTGGTTGAAGAAAACAAAAGGAAGAGGCAGAAAGAGGCCCAGAAGGCTGAGGCTATACTAAAAGAAGAAGTATCTAAGTTCATGTCCTGGCTCAAAAGCCAGGAGATTGTGCCTGTTATAGTGAGTCTGAGGAACTGGGTTGAGGAGATTAGGAAGAGTGAGCTTGAAAAGACCCTGAACAGACTGAAGCTTGGAAAGAAAGAGGAAAAAGCGCTAAACGCCATGACCAACGCCATCGTAAACAAGATCATGCACCCTGTTTTCGTTTACTTGAAACAGGAAAGCGTAAAAGGCGATGCCAAGACGCTAAAAGAAACGGTAAAAGCCATGTTTGCCCTGGAGGACGAACATGAAGATAAGGATAGGAACCAGAGGTAGTAAACTTGCCCTATGGCAGGCCAACTTCGTAAAGAAACGCATAGAGGAAAAGCTCAACTGGGAAGTGGAGTTGGTTATAATAAAAACCAAGGGAGACAAGATAACCGACGTGCCTCTGGCAAAAGTGGGAGGAAAAGGTCTCTTTGTAAAAGAGATAGAAGAAGCTCTGCTAAGAAAAGAGGTGGACATAGCGGTGCACAGCCTCAAAGACATGCCCGCTGAACTTCCAAAGGGATTGGAAATAATAGCCTACACCGAAAGGGAGGAACCGTGGGATCTTTTGGTGTCGCGGGAACCCATAAGCAATTTAAAAGACCTCAACGGAAAAACCATTGGAACCTCCAGCCTGAGAAGAACCGCCCAGATAAAGAGGTTGCTTCCCGAAACCAAAGTGGAAACCCTCAGGGGCAACTTGGACACAAGAATAAGGAAGCTCAAAAATGGCCTATACGATGCCATTATCGTGGCATCGGCCGGAGTAAAGAGGCTCAATGTAGCTGTGGAACATTCTCTTCTGCTTAAAGAATTTATCCCAGCCATCGGTCAGGGCATACTGGCCGTGGAGGCAAGGGAAGGAGAATTCAGAGAGATACAGGAAATCCTTGACTGTAAAAGATCCCGCACAGAAGCCCTCGCAGAAAGGGCGTTTCTAAAAGAGATAGGGGGAAGCTGCCAGATACCTGTGGGAGCCTTGGCTAAAGCAGAAAATGGCAAAGTAAATCTGGTAGGCTTTATAGCCCATCCAGAAGGTGACCCATTCTACAAGGGAGAGATTTCCGGTGCATCGGAGGATGCGGAAAAACTGGGCAAAGAGCTTGCAAACAGGTTGTTTGATGAAGGTGCCCTGAAGATTGTGCAGGAACTGGGGTTAAGGTGTTGAGGAGGTGCCGAGATGAAACCGCTGTACAGCGCTCAGCAGATGAGAAACCTTGACAAAAAGACCATTGAAGAGGTGGGAATTCCCGGCGTTGTGCTCATGGAACATGCTGGATTCAAATCCGCCCAGATAATAAAGAGACTCTGGGGCGACGGCTCTAATAGAGTTGTTGTAGTCTGCGGCAAGGGTAACAACGGAGGAGACGGGTACGTAATAGCCCGATGGCTGAGCCACTGGGGATGGGATGTGCAGGTCTTTTCCCTGGCAAAGCCCAAAGAGCTTAAGGGAGATGCCAAGATCAACTTTGAGGCGTTCTACAAGCTGTATCCTGATAGATTCCATGTCCTTGAAGGTATAACACCCCTTGAAGACGCTCTATCAAAAGCGAATCTCGTGGTGGATGCAATCCTTGGAACCGGCATCACGAAACCGGTTTCTGGCTACTTTGAAGAAGTTATATTCAGCATCAACCAGTGCCAAAAACCCGTTTTCTCGGTGGATATACCCTCCGGACTTCCCTCTGACTCAGGCAAGGTGATTGGCACCACGGTAAAAGCTACAGTAACCGCTACCTACGGGGGATTAAAAAGGGCACACTTTGTGTACCCTGCAAAAAGTTTCGTGGGGAAAGTGTTTCTGGTGGACATCGGTATACCACCCGCCGTTGAAAGAGAAGAAGAAGTCAACTGCTTCCTAATAGAAGAGGAAGATGTAAAAGCCCTATTCCCAACACGGATAAGAACTTCCCACAAAGGAGACTACGGGCATTTGTGTATAATATGCGGATCTCCCGGAAAGACCGGAGCTGGAATCATGGCCGCAGAAGCGGCCCTCAGGGTAGGAACAGGACTCGTTACCCTCTTTGTCCCTGAAAGCCTTAATCCCACATTTGAAACAAGCACCGTTGAAGCCATGAGCCTGCCGCTTCCCGACAACGAAGGATTCCTCTCCCCCGAGGCTTACGAAACCATAAAAAAAGAACTTGAAAGAAAAAGTGCCATAGCCATAGGCCCGGGACTTGGCCAGCACGAAGGCACAGGATTGCTATTAAGAAGGATCATAGAGTCAACAGCCCTGCCCATGGTTATTGACGCAGATGGGATAAATCTCATTGCAAAGGATCCATCTATTTGGGAAAGAAGAAGAGCTCCCATCATCCTCACCCCCCATCCCGGCGAATTCTCAAGGTTGACAGGTATACCAACCACCGAGGTGAACGAAAGAAGATTAGAGATTGCCCTGGAGTGGGCAGAAAAGCTGAACGTAATCATCGTGCTTAAGGGAGCATCCACCATTGTGGCTACTCCCGAAGGAAAAGCCTTTGTGAACCCAACAGGCAATCCGGGCATGGCTTCTGGAGGCTCAGGAGACGTGCTTACAGGCATCATAGGAGGTCTCTTAGCCATGGGAATAGAGCCTGTGGCAGCAGCTGCGGGAGGGGTCTTCTTGCACGGCCTGTGCGGAGATGTGGCAGCTAAGGAAGTCGGAGAGTACCCGCTAACCGCCACGGACATGATAGATGCTCTTCCCTTTATCATCAAAAGCTGGGAAAAAGGAGAACAGGTATGGGAGAAAGCCTACACAATCTGGTAGAAAGGGCAAACATACTATTAGAAGCCCTTCCTTACATAAGGCACTTTTTCGGCAAGACCATCGTGGTAAAGTACGGCGGCCACGCCATGGTGGACGAGCAATTAAAAGAGTCCTTTGCCAGGGACATAGTGTTAATGAAGTACATAGGAATAAACCCCATAGTGGTGCATGGCGGAGGCCCGCAGATCGGTGAGATCATGAAAAAAATGGGCAAAAAGCCCAAGTTTGTGGATGGATTGAGGGTAACAGACAGAGAAACCATGGACATAGTGGAAATGGTTCTTGGCGGAAAGGTCAACAAAGAGATTGTAGCACTGATAAACAAGCACGGTGGATCCGCTGTGGGTCTTACGGGCAAGGATGGGATGCTCTTCATAGCAAAGAAACTATACATTGAGAGGAACGCACCTCAAACTCAGGCACCAGAAATCATTGACCTTGGCCACGTTGGAGAGGTGGTAAAGGTTGATGCAGGTATACTGGATATACTGGCAAGAGAAAGGTTCATACCCGTAATAGCTCCCATAGGCGTGGGCGAAGACGGAACGCCTTACAACATCAACGCCGACTGGGTAGCCTCAAAAATAGCCAGCGCAACCAAAGCGGAAAGACTCATCTTCATGACAGACGTTGACGGTATAAGAGATCAGAAGGGAAATCTTATCTCCTCCCTTGTAAAGGAAACGGCTCTCAGGATGATAGATGAAGGTACCATCCAAGGCGGCATGATACCAAAGGTAAGAGCCGGAATAGATGCCATGGAACACGGAGTTAAAAAGGTGCATATAGTTAACGGAACCATTCCCCACTGCATAATCCTTGAGTTGTTCACCGACACGGGCATAGGCACAGAGATAGTTGCGTGATGTACATCGCCTTTGAAGGTGTTGAAGGCTGCGGAAAGAGCACCCTCTGCAGACTCACCGCAGAATGGCTCAGATCCATTGGTAATAAGGTTGTACTCACCAAGGAGCCCGGCGGCACACAGGTCGGTAAAAAACTTAGAAGTATTTTACTGGAAGACGAAATAACTCCCCTCACCGAGCTGTTTCTCTACCTCGCAGACAGGGCACAACACGTAGAAAAGATTGTAAAGCCCAACTTGGAACCAGGCACCATAGTCATTTCAGACAGGTGCTTTATGTCCACATTGGCGTATCAGGGATTTGCAAGAGGCATAATGGAACCCGAAGAACTTCTAAAACTGTGCCTTCTATCCACCAAAGGGCTGATTCCTGATCTCATCATTTTAATAGACATTGACCCAAAGGTATCCCTGAAAAGGATAGAAAAGCCCGACAGAATAGAAAGGGAACCTGTAGAATTTCACGAGAAGGTCAGAAAAGGCTTCCTTCAAGCTACCAAGATGCTGGACAATGTCAAGGTTATTCAGGGCAACAAATCCATCCAAGAACTATTTGAAGAGGTAAAGTCCATCCTCGCCGAAGTGGCACCCAATTTTTAGACCACCAAAACACTCTCTTTTCCAAGCTCTGACCATTTGGGGATGTATGCCATAGTGTAAAGCTATCTCGCTGATGGTCTTTTCCTCCCTTGTGGCTTCAAGGGCTACCTTGGCTTTGAACTCAACGCTGTACTTTTCCTTCCCATTGTCCCTCCATAACTTTAAACGTCAAACCTGTATAAAGCTTGAGCAAAGAACGGAATATCTTACCGTGGTTGGGATACCTTAAATGCAAAAGCTCGTGAACAATGACATAAGTGCGGAAGTCTTTCGGCTGGGAGAGAAGATCATAAGAAAAAGTAAGCCTACCCTTACTGGAGCAACTTGCCCATTTTCTGCTCATTTTGCGAACGTGTATTTCCTTAGGGGAAACCCCCACCTTTTTAGCCCAGTGGAGAACCTCTTCTTTAAACTCGCTAACACTCATCACGCCTCAAGAATCCTGAGGGATTTCATAATTTTCTCCTTAGTAAACTCAGCCGCTTCACGAGGATTAAGTCCACCCTGTTTAATCAAAATCTTATTAATCTCATTCTTCAATTTACGCTCCTGCTCCTCACTGCTTTGCCAGTGTGGATATTCTCAGGGAGTTGGAAATAAATTGTGTAAGTAATGTTATATAGCACTAAAACACTGTATTAAAGAAGAGAGAAACTTATTAGGAGGTGCCCCATGAAACAGACTAAGCAGAACACATACCCTTTCTCCCAGCAATGGGTAGAGGAAATGGTAAGGATCATCCAGGAC
>WGAU01000011.1 GCA_015494645.1 Aquificota bacterium | reverse complement strand
CTCACAACCCCTCCCGCGAGGGCCTTTTACCGATCCCTAAAGGATCGGGTGAGGCTGTTCCGGGCCGGTCTCCTGGCTTCCGGATCGCCCTACTCGTCCGCGCCTTCCCAGGGCCAGCTATGGCCCCAGTGGCCTGTCATCCCGCAAGGTTTGCGGGACCAAGCGGACTTTCGTCCCCGGTCACAGTTGCGGGGCAGCGCCGGATTCTCACCGGACTTCCCGCCACCCGGAACGTGAAAAGTAAAATTAGACAAACAATAAAGCAAAATCAAGAGGGTTGAAGTAGTGCATGTTGGGTTATACAATGAAAACTTCCTGAGAAGGGTAGCCCATAAGATGTTACCTCTATCCCAAGCCTTGTGTAAGAGGTGAAGTACCCATCTTGTAAAAGGGGTGATCACCAATTTATTTTTAACCTATGACGTTGACATAGAGCTTTGTTGGAGGTAAGTCCTGAGGAGGATTGGTTTAGGACTCCTTCCAAAATGCTCAACTCTTGAATTTTTCTGGTGTTCCCTCAAGTATTTCTTCAGTTTCCTTGTGCATATTCTGGCTTGGTACGTTACCTTTAGCACAAATGAGGCTCTTGCAAAGTGGGAGGTTTTGCACTAAATAAGATTTACCCGTGTGGGCGGTTAGCTCAGGTGGGAGAGCGCTACCCTCGCACGGTAGAGGCCGCCGGTTCGAATCCGGCACCGTCCATTTGCCGGTGGGCGATTAGCTCAGGGGGAGAGCGCTCCCCTCACAAGGGAGAGGTCGGAGGTTCAAATCCTCCATCGCCCACCATTATTTTTTGGCGGCGTAGCTCAGGTGGTAGAGCAGGCGTCTCATAAGCGCCGGGTCGGGGGTTCGAATCCCTCCGCCGCCATTTTTGTGTCTTTGCTTTCTTGATTTTCCCTTTCCTCTTCCTTTATCCTCACCAGTATGAGCCCTATGATCCGTCTTAGAGTGGGCGAGCTTTTGATCAGAAGAGGTCTCATCACAGAGGAGCAGTTGGAGAGAGCCCTTAAGGAACAAGCCCGTACTGGAAGGAGAATAGGAGATATACTGGTTGACCTTGGTTACATAAACAGAGAGACCCTTGAGAATGTGTTGAAGGAGTACAAAGCATCTTTAGAAGATATTGAAATGGATATAGATCCCGATCAGATAGACAGGAATCTTGCAAAGATCGTTCCAGAAAAGATTGCTTCTATGTTTAAGGTGGTTCCTATAAAGCTTGAAGGTGATACCATCTGGCTTGCAAGCACCGATATACTTGATGTGGCCGCCAGAGACTACATAAGGTTCGCTACGGGCTATAACATCAGGGTTATACTCACTTCAGAAGGGTTTGTGGAGTCGGTTTATGAGGCTCTTTACAGTTCTCAATCAAAGGAGGAGCTTCTAAAAGATCTTATTTCAGAAACTGAGGAAGAGCTTGCCAAAGTGGGAGAGGCAACGGAAGTGGATGTTATTGAGGATGAGACCTCTGCCATTGCTGTGGCATCTGTTGAAGAACTTGCTTCTCAGGCTCCAGTTATAAGACTTGTGAACTATCTTATAACAGAGGCAGTGGAGAGGGGAGCCAGCGATGTACACATTGAGCCTTACGAGAACAAAGTGAGGGTTAGGTACAGAATAGATGGAGTCCTTGAGGAGCAGATGACCGTTCCCACAAAACTGAGGGATGCCATAGTAGCAAGGGTAAAGATTATGTCCCGGCTCAACGTGGTAGAAAGGAGGGTTCCTCAGGACGGTAGGATAAAGATAAGGGTTAAAGATAAGGAGGTGGACGTTAGGGTATCCACTGTTCCTACGGTGACCGGCGAGAAGGTGGTAATGAGGCTTCTTGATAAGTCGGGGTTGGTTCTGGATTTGGATCTTTTAGGATTTGAGGAGGATCAGAGGGAGATTTTTGAGAGGGCGATAAAAAGGCCCTATGGGATGGTGCTCATTACTGGTCCTACAGGTTCGGGTAAGACAACCACTTTGTACTCAGCTCTGAAGATACTGAATAGACCGCAGGTTAATATTATGACCGTTGAGGACCCTGTGGAATATAACTTTGAGGGTATTAATCAAGTGAACGTTAACGAGGCCGTTGGTTTGGATTTTGCCGCCGCTTTGAGAGCTTTTTTGAGGCAGGATCCGGATATTATCCTTGTGGGTGAGATCAGAGACAAGGAGACCGTTGAGATAGCCATAAGGGCTGCTCTTACGGGCCATTTGGTATTTTCAACGGTTCATACCAACAACGCTCCCGCTACGGTGACCAGGCTTGTGGATATGGGAGTTGAGCCTTTCTTAGTGGCTTCGTCACTGATCCTCGTGGTTGCTCAGAGGTTGGTGAGAAAGATCTGTCCACTTTGCAAAGAGGAGTATGTCCCTTCAGAGGAGGTGTTGAGAGTTCTGGGTTTAGAGGATGAGAAGGGGCCTTTTTACAGGGGAAAGGGCTGTTCCAACTGTAGGCAAACCGGTTATAAGGGCAGAATAGCTGTTTATGAGCTTATGGAGGTTACTCAGGATATAAAGAAGGCCATAGTTTCTGGAGCTACGGAAGATGAAATCAGGGATCTGGCCGTAACCAACGGTATGAAGTTGCTGAAAGATGTGGGGGTGGAGAAGGCTCGTAGGGGTGTTACCACCCTTGAGGAAGTTATCAGGGCAATTTCTTAGGGGGTTGAAAGATGGAGGTAAAGACCGGTGGTTATCCGGCCACGATGGAGCAACTTTTAAGGATAGTGGTGGAGACAAAAGCTACAGATCTTCATATAAGTGTGGGAAATCCTCCCAGGGTGAGGGTGAGTGGTAAGCTTAAGAAAGTTGAAGGGCTTCCCAATCTCAGTCCCGCGGATACCCAGAGGCTGTGTTACAGCGTGATGAATGAGCTGCAGAGAAAGATCTTTGAACAGAAGAATGAGGTGGACTTTTCCTTTGGTATAGCTGGCCTTTCAAGGTTTAGGGCCAACGTTTTTATGCAGAGAAATTCGGTGGCAGGTGCCTTCAGGAGGATTCCTTTTGAGGTTATACCCCTTGAGAAGCTTGGTCTCCCACCTGTGGTGAAAACCTTTGTTAACAAGCCCAAGGGACTCGTCTTAGTTACAGGACCTACAGGAAGCGGTAAATCTACTACTTTGGCTGCCATGATAGACAGGATCAATTCCACTATGGAAAAGCACATAATAACTATTGAGGATCCAATAGAGTACCTGCATCCCCATAAGATGTGCTTGGTGAATCAGAGGGAAGTGGGTGCCGATACCCATTCCTTCAAAGATGCTTTAAAGTATGTGTTGAGGCAGGATCCGGATGTGGTTCTCATAGGTGAGATGAGAGATCTTGAGAGTATTCAGGCGGCTCTAACTGTGGCAGAGACTGGTCATCTTACCTTTGCTACCTTGCATACCAACAGTGCCGTTGAGACTATAAACAGGATAATAGATGTCTTTCCGCCCCATCAGCAGAATCAGGTAAGGGCCCAACTTTCTCATGTGCTGGAGGGTATTATAACGCAAAAGCTCATCCCCAGGACTGATGGGCAGGGGGTGGTTCTGGCTTCAGAGGTGCTTGTTCCAACGCCTGCGGTGAGGAATCTCATCAGAGAAAACAAGATACACCAGATATATACGGTGATGCAGGCGGGGCAGATGCATCATGGTATGCAAACTATGAACCAGTCCTTGGCCAGTCTGTACGAGAAGGGACTCATCACTTACGATCAGGCGATAACAAGTTCTTACAATCCAGAAGAGCTTATTCCCATGCTGGATAGGATCAAAATGAGGATGGAGAGGTTGTAGAATGGGAAAGCTTTGGGGAGGGAGATTTTCCAAAAGCATAGACAGCTTTATTGAAGAGTACACAGAGTCCATCTCTTTTGACAGCAGGCTTTACAGGGAAGACATTGAGGGAAGCATTGCCCACTGCGAAATGCTCATAAAGCAGGGTATAATCCCGAAAGATGAGGGAAGGCGTATTGTTCAAGCCCTTGAAGAGATAAGGAAAGAGATAGACGAAAAGGGGGTTGATATAGATCCGTCCCATGAGGACATACATACGTATATAGAGAGCAGGTTGAGGGAGAAAGTTGGGGACATAGCGGGGAAGCTTCACACTGCAAGAAGCAGGAACGATCAGGTAGTTTTGGATACCAAGCTTTACCTGCGAAGAAAAATAAAGGAACTGTTGGCTTTGTTGGAGGAGCTTCAAAAGGAGTTGGTGGTAAAGGCTTACAGGGAAGTGGATACGATCATGCCGGGTTTTACCCATCTGCAGCATGCCCAGCCAGTATCTTTGGGTTTTCACCTTTTGGCTTACTACGAGATGTTTGAGAGGGACAGAGGCAGACTTTTGGACTGTCTTAAGCGTATGAATCTTTCTCCATTGGGAAGTTGCGCCCTTGCGGGGACAACACTTCCTATAGACAGATTTTTTGTTGCTGAAAGACTGGGGTTTGATGGTGTTACCGAGAACGCCATGGATACTGTATCCAGCAGGGATTTTATCCTTGAGTTTCTTTCCGCCGCTTCAATTCTCATGGTGAATCTGTCAAGACTGTGTGAGGAGATGGTTATTTGGAGTTCGCCGGAGTTTTCCTTTGTGGAGCTTTCCGATGAGGTGTGTACGGGAAGCAGCATAATGCCCCAAAAAAAGAATCCAGATGTGGCAGAGCTTACCAGAGGCAAGGTGGGCAGGGTTATAGGGGACTTGATTTCTGTGCTTGTGGTTCTTAAGGGTCTTCCCCTTTCCTACAACAGGGATCTGCAGGAAGACAAAGAGCCTCTGTTTGACGCTGTTGATACTGTGAAAGGCGCGTTGAAAGCGGTGGCTTTGATGATAAAAGGGGCAACCTTCAATCGGAAAAGAATGAGGGAGATGGCCCTTGAGGGATTCACGGATGCTACAGACCTTGCAGATTATCTTGTGGAAAAGGGAATACCGTTTAGAGAGGCCCATTCCATAGTGGGCAGAATGGTGCTCTATTGTGTTGATCATGGTAAGTGCCTTTCGGATCTATCTCTTCCAGAGATGAAGCGTTTCTGTGAGAAGATAGAGGAAGATGTTTACGAAAGGATCAGCCTTGAGAGGATGGTAGATTCAAGAAAATCCTACGGAGGTACATCAAGGGAGTTTGTGAGAAGGAGGATAGAGGAGATTTGCGCTCAGCGTGGTTGGTCGCTATCTTAGTGTTGCTTTTGGGGTGTGGCCACAAGGCTCCGCCTCTTCCACCAGAAAAGCTTACCCCTGTGGGCATAGTTCATGTAAGACCAATTGTATCTCCTGAAGAGCTTGTACTGGCGGTTGAGGTTTCCGATAGCTATGTGAGCAAAGGCAGAAAGACCGATCGTGTTTTTCTCTATGCTAAAAGGTGCAATCTTAATTGTGAGAAGTGTGTTGATATATACAGATATTCTTCAAAGCCCGGGTGGTTTTTTATAGAAGACTCTGTTCCTGAGGTAGGCAGGTGCTACAAGATTGGAGGAAGGACAGAAGAGGATGTTTCCTTTACCCCTTACGTGTTTTTGCTCTTTCCAAAGCCTTTTCCTAATTCGCCGGAGCTTGAGGTTTCCCATCTTGATGCCTCGTCTGTTGCCTTCAGGGTTGAAGGGTGCGAGGGAGTTCTCCTTTACCGCAGGGATCCCAGCGATTTTTACGGGTACATGCCCCATATGGTGGTTCGGTCTTCAGATGTGGTGGATAGGACTGTGGTGGAGGGGCGTACTTACTGCTACGAAGCTCGCTGTTTTGTAGAAGATAGAGGGGTTTGGTTTGTTTCCTATCCGTCTACTGAGGTGTGCGTGAGGCCTGAGGATTTGGAGCCTCCTTCTGTTCCTAAAAATCTGAGTGGCTTTTATCACAAGGGCGTGGTGAAGCTTGTGTGGGACTCAGTAGAAGCTCCGGATCTTGCGGGGTACTATGTGTATGTTAAAAAGGGTAAGAAATGGGTTAGGCTGAATAGTCGACCGTTGAAGGTAACGGTTTATACTTACAGAATTGCTGAGAAGGTGAAAGATCTAACTTTTGCCGTGTCCTCTGTTGACAAGAGAGGCAATGAAAGTGCAAAATCCAAGCCTGTCGTAATTAACTGGTAAAGCGGAGGTTGTCATGGTCTTTTCCTACAAAGGGGGAGAGCTTTATTGTGAGGATGTGCCTGTTTCAAAAATAGCCGATGCTGTAGGTACTCCTTTTTATCTTTACAGCTACAGTGCTCTGATTGATGGGATAAAGGCTTACTTACGACCTCTATCCCGAATAGGAGGTATAGTCTGCTATGCGGTTAAGGCCAATTCAAATCTGGCGGTGCTGAGGACCCTTTTTAGGGAAGGGGCTGGGGCGGACATAGTAAGCGGCGGCGAGCTTTTCAGAGCGGTAAGGGCTGGTGTAGATGTGAAAAAGGTTGTCTTTGCCGGGGTTGGCAAGACTGAGGAAGAAATGGCCTATGCCCTGAGGATGGGCATACTCATGTTCAATGTGGAGTCAGTGCAGGAACTTGAGGTGTTGGATAAGGTGGCTCAGGCGGAAGGCAAAAAGGCTCCGGTGGCCGTGAGGGTAAATCCGGATGTAGATCCCCAGACGCATCCTTACATATCCACAGGTCTTAAGGAGAGTAAGTTTGGCATAGATGTAGACGAGGCCTTGGATGTTTATATGATGGCTTCTAAAATGGAAGGCATTGAGGTTGTGGGAATTCACTGTCATATAGGTTCTCAAATTACCAAGCTTTCTCCCTTCGTTGATGCGGTGGATAGAGTCATAGAACTGGTGGATAGGCTGAAGGATAAGGGTATTGGTTTAAAATACATGGACATAGGCGGGGGTATAGGCATTCGTTATAAGGACGAGGAGCCGCCTACGCCTGAGCAGCTAATAGATGCCGTTGCCGATAGGGTTAAAAGCAGGGGGCTCACCCTCATTATGGAGCCGGGGCGTTCCGTTGTAGGAAACGCTGGCTTGTTTGTTACCAGGGTTCTTTATGTTAAGAAGAAACAGAACAAGACCTTTTATGTAGTTGATGGAGCTATGAACGATCTTGCAAGGCCTGCTCTCTACAACGCCTATCACGAGATCGTCCCGGTGAAGGAGAGGGGAGGATCTGTTGTTGCGGATGTTGTGGGGCCTGTTTGCGAAACAGGGGATTTTCTGGCCAAGGGAAGGGAGCTTCCCGAGATTGAACGGGGAGATCTTCTGGCGGTTATGAGTGCAGGGGCATACGGCTTTGCCATGTCTTCCAACTACAACTCCCGTCCAAGAGTGTGTGAGGTTTTGGTCAAAGGCGATCAGTTCTTTGTGGTAAGGGAAAGAGAAAGGTACGAGGATTTGGTGAGGGGTGAAAGCATACCAACCTTTCTTTTGGAGGTTTGAATGCTTCCCTTTTCAAAACTTTCGGGATCGGGTAACGATTTCATCATCATAGACAATATGGATGGCAAAATAAATGCGGACGAGTTCAAAAGCAGGGTACCCTATATCTGTAGGAGAGCACTCTCTGTAGGTGCCGATGGAGTGATAATTATCGAGCCATCGGAGTCTGTCCATTTTAAGTGGCGTTTCTTCAATTCCGATGGTTCTGAAGCGGAAATGTGCGGTAACGGGGGCAGATGTGCTGCAAGATTCGCTTATGAAAAAGGAATAGCTCCCCGGCAGATGAGTTTTGAGACATTGGCAGGGATCATAAAGGCTGAAGTTTCAGGAAGGCTTGTGAAGGTGCAGCTCACCAAGCCTTTTGGCTGGTTGATGGATGCTGTGCTTGAGGATCTGGGGGTGAGTTACTGTTTTGTTAATACCGGGGTACCCCACGTGGTGTTGTTTGTTGATGATATAGAAACGATAGATGTTGAGGGGCTTGGAAGAAAGATCAGGTTCCATAGGGCTTTTGCTCCTGCAGGAACCAACGTGAACTTTGCTGCCGTTTCTAATGATAGGCTTTACATTAGGACCTATGAAAGGGGGGTGGAGGCTGAGACTTTGGCCTGCGGAACCGGTGCCACTGCATGTGCCCTTGTGGCTATGAGGAAGGGTTTGCTCTCTTCTCCCGTTGAGGTTGTGACGAGAGGTGGAGAGGTGCTCAAGGTTTATTCGGAAGGGGGAGATGTATTTTTGGAAGGGGGCACCCGGTGGGTTTATGACGGGGTAATGAAGGAAGAGGCTTGGGAAGAATAGTTTTTAGGAGGGGAGGTTATGTTTAAGGGAGCGTTTGTGGCGATAGTTACGCCCTTCAGGAACGGTAAGTTTGACGAAGAGGCTTACAGAGAGCTCATAGAGTTTCAAATAGCCAGTGGAACCCACGGTATTGTGCCATGTGGAACCACAGGCGAATCTGCCACATTGAGCCATGACGAGCATAAGTACGTGGTGAAGGTGGCGGTGGATCAGGTTAAGGGAAGGGTGCCTGTTATAGCGGGAGCTGGTTCAAATAGCACCAGGGAAGCTTTGGATCTCATCAGCTTTGCCAAAGATGTGGGGGCCGATGCAGCCCTCGTTATAACTCCTTACTACAACAAACCTACCCAGGAGGGACTCTACCAGCACTACAGCTTTTTGGCCAAGGAAACGGGCTTTCCCCTAGTTATATACAACGTTCCTTCCAGGACAGGAGTGGATATACTTCCCGAGACTATAGCGAGGATAGCCAGGGAGCATCCAAATGTGGTTGGCGTTAAAGAGGCTACAGGTTCGGTAAGGAGAACCACAGAGATTTTAGAAAAGGTGGATAGGGAGGATTTCTGCATCCTTTCTGGAGACGATTTCATCGTTTATCCCCTTATATGCGTGGGGGCGAAGGGAGTGATTTCTGTGGTGTCCAACATACTTCCGTCCAAAATGGCCCGTTTAGTGGATGCTGCCTTGGAGGGTAGTCACGAGGAGGCAAGGAAGCTACACTACGAGCTTCAGCCTGCTTGCAGGGCTATGTTTTTGGAGACCAACCCCATACCGGTGAAGACAGCCCTTGCCATGATGGGCAAGATACAAGAGGAATTTAGGTTGCCCCTGTGTAAGATGAGCGAGGAGAACAGGAAGAAGCTCAGGCAAATTCTTGACAGCTATGGGCTTGTGTGAGGTGGCGTCATGGTGAAGGTGGTAGTTCTCGGAGCTGCTGGTAGGATGGGGAGAGCAATCCTTTCTGTATGTCATCAGGACGGGGAGGTTGAGATCGTTGGCGCGGTAGAAGCCAAGGGCAGTTCGGCAGTGGGTGAGACTGTCTTTGGTGTGGAGGTTGTTGATAATCTTTCCAAAGTGGTGGATAAGGCGGATGTGGTTATAGATTTTACCCTTCCCGAGGCTACCCTTTCCAATCTTGAGGTCTGCGTGGGTGCACGTAAGGCCTGTGTCATAGGCACCACAGGCTTGACAAAGCAGCAGTTGGCCAAGGTGGAGGAAGCAGCGAAAAGAATTCCCATTGTTTTTTCCCCCAATATGAGTGTTGGAGTGAACCTTCTTTTTAAGTTGGTCTACGATGTGGCGAAGGTGTTGGGGGATGATTACGATGTGGAGATAGTTGAGGTGCACCACAGGTTTAAAAAGGATGCCCCTTCAGGAACAGCGCTCAGGCTTGCAGAAAGGATAGCCGAGGCTTTGGGCAGGGATCTTGAGGAGTGTATGGTTACGGGAAGACGGGGCATGGTTGGAGAGAGGAAGGGTGCTGAGATAGGCGTTTTTGCTGTCAGGGCAGGTGATGTTGTAGGAGAGCATACCGTAGTATTTGGTGGCCTTGGCGAGAGGATAGAGCTTGTTCACAAAGCCCATAGCAGGGAAACCTTTGCCAGAGGGGCGGTGAGGGCTGCCAAGTGGATTAAGGGCAAGTCTGCAGGACTTTACTCTATGTGGGATGTGCTGGGCATATCATGAAGTTGAGGTTTGCCCCCAGTCCTACGGGTTTCCTTCACGTTGGAAATGCAAGGATAGCTCTTTACAATTACCTCCTGGCCCTCAGGTTTGGTGGAGAGTTCATACTTCGCATAGATGATACAGGTTCAGACGCTCAGGAAGAGTACGAGCGTTGCATTGAAGAAGATCTACGCTGGATCGGTATTAAATGGAATCTTAAAGTGAGGCAATCGGAAAGGGTAGATCTTTATGAGGCACACTTTAATTCTCTTGTTAAGAGGGGGCTTATATACCCATGTTTCTGTTCAAAGGAGGATCTTGAGAGGGAGAGGAAGAAAGCGCTGTTACAGGGGAGGCCTCCCAAATATTCTGGCAGGTGTAGGAATCTTGCCCGGGATGAAGTTGAGAGACGCCTTTCCAGCGGGGAGCCATGCTGCTGGCGCTTCAGGGTACCTGCGAAAAAGAGAATAAAGGTGGCAGACGAGGTAAAAGGTGAAAAGGTTTTCTACAGCGATGTCTTCGGGGATTTCGTGGTTAGAAGGAGCGACGGGAGCTTTCTCTTCATATTCACATGTTCCGTTGACGATGGAGATATGGGGATTACCCATGTGATAAGGGGGGAGGATCATCTGTCCAATGCTCCTCTTCAGGTGGTTCTGATGGAGGCGATGGGCTTTGAGGCACCTGTTTTCGCCCATCTTCCTCTGTTAGTGGATGAAGGTGGTAAGCCTTTCAGCAAGAGAAACGCGCCTCCTTCCCTGCGTAGTTTAAGGGAGGAGGGCTTCTTACCTGAGGCGGTGGTGGCGGCCTTGGTAAACATTGGTAGAAAAAAGCCCGTTGAGGGGTGTCCCTGTGTGGATGATCTTTCAAAGGAGTTTTCCCTTAAAGATTACGGTGTTTCCAGGGCGGTGATGTCAAAAGATTTGCTCCTCCATCACAACCGCAGATGCATCCTTACCATGGATGTTGACAAGCTGACTGAAAGGTTTGTTTCTTTTTCCGGAAGAGAAGAAAAAGCCAAGGAATTTGTAGAGCTTTTCAGAGAGAACGTTTCTACCCTCAAAGAGCTTTATTATCTTTACAGGAAGGTGGTGGAGGGTGACTATACCTTCCATCCCGATGAAGAGCAGAATCTTATCATAAGGGCCTTTCTTGCTGCAGACTGCGATCTAAATATGGTGCTTTCTAAGCTGTGCTTGCCTAAGGGTAAGGTTTTTAAAACACTGCGTCTTGCCCTTACCGGTGAAAAGCACGGGCCTCCTTTAGACAGGGTTATTGATTTTTTGGGAAAAGAGGAGATTGTTAAGAGACTGGGGACTTTTGTTAGTTAGCCTTTGGAGGTTGTGTCATTCGCAACTTGGGGGAGAAACTCCTTGCCCTAATTATAGGCTTCCTTCTCTGGAACTATGTGGTTTCCCAAGGGTATGTGGAGATCACTGTCAGAGCGCCAGTTGAGTTTGTGAACCTTCCTGAGGATGTTCAGGTTGAGGGCCTTCCCTCCTGGGTGGAGGTTAGATTAGAGGGAGCTCCGTGGGTGGTGAAGAAGTTGGGCCCTGGAGATGTGAAGGTTCTTGTGGTGCACAGCGATTTTTCTCAGAAAGAAGCGGTGCTTCCACTGGATAATGTGAAGGTTCCGGAGGGTATAAGAGTCCTTGCAGTCAAGCCCGAAAGGGTCAGGGTTAGATTTGTGAAGCTTTATAAAAAGCAAGTGCCAGTTATTGCTGCTTGGAAGAGAGACCCGGATTTTAAGTGGCGGGTGGAACCTCTGTATGTGACCCTTGTGGGGCTCAAGAATAAGGTGCAGAGAGTGAAATATTTGAAAACCGTTCCGTTGGATCCAAAGGCCCTTAAAAAATCAAAGGCCGTTGAGGTCTATGTAAGCGTTCCTGACGGGATAAAGGTCGTTCCTATGAAAGTGAAGGTGGAGGTGTCTGAATGAAGCTTTTCGGTACGGATGGGGTGAGAGGCAAAGCCAACGAGTATCCCATGACGCCGGAGGTTGCGCTGAGGATAGGAAAGGCCGTTGGTCGTATCTTTTCCAATCATGGAAGCAGCAGAAATATGGTGGTGATAGGCAAGGACACCCGTATATCCGGTTACATGCTTGAGTCAGCTCTTGTGGCAGGTATCTGTTCTATGGGAGCCAATGCCTATCTTCTTGGTCCCATGCCCACTCCCGGTATAAGCTTTATAACCAAGAACATGAGGGCAGATGCGGGAGTGGTCATATCTGCTTCCCACAACCCATACTACGACAACGGTATAAAGATATTTACCGAAGAGGGTTTGAAGCTGGACGATGAGTTGGAAAGGAAGATTGAGGAGCTTGTGCTGTCTGAAGATATAAAAGGAGATCCTAAGCGGATAGGCAAAGCTTACAGGATAGAGGATGCCTTGGGGCGCTATATTGTTCATCTCAAGATGTGCTTTCCCCCCAATGAAACCCTTGACGGGGTGAGAGTGGTGCTTGATTGCGCCAACGGTGCCACATACAGAGTAGCTCCGTTGGTCTTTTCCGAGCTGGGCGCTCAAGTTGTGGCCATTAACTGTCAGCCCAATGGCTACAACATAAACGAAAACTGTGGAGCTGTGCATCCTGAAGGTATGGCGAAAAGAACCGTTGAAGAGGAAGCACATGTTGGGGTTGCCTTTGACGGAGATGGGGACAGGGCAATTTTTGCCGATGAGAAGGGTAGGTTGGTGGATGGGGACGATGTGTTAGCCATATGTGCCGTGGAGATGAAAAGACACGGGCTTTTGGAAAACGACCTTGTGGTTTCAACCATAGTTGCCGGTAGAGGCCTTGAGGTTTCTCTCAAGGAGCACGGAATCTCCCTTGTCAGAACCAAGGTGGGAGATAGGTTTGTTTATGAGGGCATGGTGGAAAAGGGGGCCGTGCTTGGGGGTGAGCCTTCTGGTCATGTGATCTTTCGCCACTACGCCAATACTGGGGATGGCATTGTGACCGCTCTGAGGCTCCTGTGGGTTATGAAGGTGACGGGCAAGAGCCTTTCTGAGCTTGTAGATGAAAGGGTTAAAAGATTTCCTAAGGCTGAGGTGAGCGTGAGGGTTAAACACAAACCGCCTTTGGAAGAAACTCCATTGAAGGATAAAATAGACAAGATTGAGAGTGAGGTTGAGCGGGAGCTTAACGGGAGGGTGGTGGTGCGCTATTCTGGAACGGAGCCAAAGTTGAGGATCATGGTTGAGGGAGAAGACGAGGAGAGGGTAAACTACTACGCAAGGACATTGGCAGAAGAAGCGGAAAAGTACTTGGGTTGAGGGGGAAGCCATGGGTTATATAAGGCTTGGGGTAAACGTTGATCATGTTGCCACGTTGAGAGAGGCAAGAAAGACGGTGGTTCCTGATCCTGTTCATGCCGCCTTTGTGGCAGAGCTTGCCGGTGCTGATGGAATAACGGTGCATCTCCGCATGGACAGAAGGCATATCAAGGAGAGAGATCTGAGGTTGCTTAAGGAGACGGTCAAGACAAGGCTGAATTTAGAGATGGCCGCTACCGATGAGATGTTGGCCATTGCTTTAGAGGTGAAACCCCATCAGGTTACCTTGGTGCCGGAGCGTCCTGGGGAGGTGACCACAGAAGGTGGACTGGATGTTGCCTCTAATGTGGATGAGGTGGCTAAGGTGGTTGAGAAGCTCAAGAGTGCCGGCATAGAGGTAAGCATTTTTGTTGATCCAGATACCTCGCAGGTAAGGGCTGCCGGTGAAACGGGGGCGGAGGCTATAGAAATCCACACAGGTATTTACGCCGCTGCCGAAGACAAGGAGACGGAGCTGGAAAGGATTTTTGAGGCTGCAAGGGTGGCCAAAAACCTTGGCTTGAGGGTGCATGCAGGGCACGATCTCAACTACAAGAACATCTATCCTGTGCTGAAAACACCGGGACTTGAGGAAGTCAACATAGGACATGCTATAATAGCAAGGGCCATCTTTGTGGGTCTTGAGAGGGCTGTGAGAGAGATGAGGGAGATTCTCAATGCGTGCAGCTAAGGTGTTCTTTCTCACAGGTTTGGGAAGTGGTTTGATTCCTTTTGCTTCGGGAACCTTTGGTAGCTTGGTGGGGTTGCTTCTTTATGTGGTGATCCTTGCCAGATTGCCTAAACTTTTGGCATTGCTTGTCTTTGCGGTAGTTTTTTTCGGGGCGGTTAGACTGTCCCACGAAAGCCGCTCTCTCTTTGGAGAGGAGGACAGCTCAAAAATTGTGATAGACGAGATATTGGGCATGTGGGTTGCCCTGTGGGGTAACCCACTCTCTTTTTGGTGTGTGGTGGATGGGTTTCTTCTATTTCGCTTTTTTGACATCTACAAGGTTGAGTTTCTCAAAAAATTTGAAAGGCTACCTGGTGGGTGGGGAGTGGTTTTGGACGATGTAGCTGCGGGGGTCTTGGCCAATATTGTGTTGAGGTTGATGTTTTGAAGAAAGTACTTGCGATTCTTTTTATTATAGCAGCGCTGCCTGCCTTTGCAGCCGAGAGGATTGTTATAAACGCCGATAAGCTTGAAAGGATTCCATCGCTAGATCTTGTGGTTGCTGCAGGTCATGTTCGCATAAAGTATGGGGGCTACACCCTTGAGGCGGATGAGGTTCGATTGAATGTGAAGACTAAGGATCTTGTGGCTCAGGGCAATGTGGTGTTGTGGGAGGAGGGGGGAGTTTTGAGATGCGAGCGTTTGGAATTCAATTTGGACACCAAAGAAGGGATAGCCTACGAAGCAAAGGGTTATCTAAAGCCGTTTTATCATTTCTCTGGCCACAAGATAAAGAAACTTTCTGGGGATGTGTACAGCATAAAGGAGGGGAGTCTGACCACCTGCGAGGTTAGGTGTGACAAGGAATTTCCTGATTGGAGCTTTAAGGGCAGTAGAGTCATCATAAAAAGGGAAGGTTTTGCCAGAATTTACAACTTTACAGGCTGGGTTAAAAGGGTTCCTGTTCTTTACTTTCCCTTCATGATGTTTCCTGTATCCACCAAAAGAAAGACTGGCTTTTTGATTCCCACTGTGGGTTGGAAGCAGGACTTTGGGGTGTTCATTGAGGTTCCCTTCTTCTGGGCCATATCAAGGGATAAGGATGCAACCTTTTGGTTTGTTCCCTATTCCGATGGTAGCTACAAGGTTGCTTCGGAATACAGACAGAGGTTTGCCGAGGATGAGTGGTTGAGGCTGTACGGAGAGTACTTTGATGAAGAGGCAGAGACCAAAAGCAACAAGTGGAGGCTCAAGGGGAAGCTCTTCAAGAGACTGCCGTGGGATTGGGAGCTTTCTGGAAAGATGGATGTTACCAGCACCACAAAGTACAGAAAAGAGTTCAGCGAGAGTTTTCAGGGCTATGTGGAGAGGCACAACGATAGCTATGCAACTTTGGTTAAAAGGCTGGACAGTATGAGATTCTCTTTCCTTTTCAGGTATCAGGATGATGTAGAGGAAGGCTACGACG
Source organism: Aquificota bacterium (assembly GCA_015494645.1). Lineage (GTDB taxonomy): Bacteria > Thermosulfidibacterota > Thermosulfidibacteria > Thermosulfidibacterales > Thermosulfidibacteraceae > Thermosulfidibacter. The sequence goes on along the minus strand of WGAU01000011.1, from coordinate 20,959 downwards.
AGAGGGTAGTGAAGCTGCCTCAGGTGGACTGGGAACTTTATCCTGTAAGGATCTTTGATACTCCATTCTACTTGGAATTTAAGAATCAGTACCTGAAGTACAGGAAGAAGGATGATACTTTAGACGTTGATAGGAAGGTGTCAAGAATAGACCTTTATCCCAAGGTTTCCCTTCCGTGGAGCCCGGCTCCTTGGTTTTCGCTGATTCCCAAATACGGACTTCGCTACACCGTCTGGAGTAAGCGCCTGAACAGGAAAGGGGGCGAGGAGGGTGAGTTTACAGACAGGGTGATGTACTCTTTTGAGCTGGAGTCCAGAGGACCCCTTCTTTATAGGGATTTTCTCCTGTTCAACTCTACCATAAGGCACAACGTTGTACCGGAGATCAAATACGTTTATGTGCCCGATGAGACAAAGGCGCAAGAAGATATTATCAACTTTGACGAAGTGGATTTCATGGGCCCTGAGAATAAGGTGACTTACTCGGTTACCAATAGGTTTGTGAGGCTTGAGGATTCCAAGGAGATTTTGAAATTTAAGTTGGAGCAGAGCTACGATATATTGAGGGATAGAAGAGGTCTTCCGTACAAGTTTTCCGATATTCTATTTGAAGCCGATCTAACTCCTGATGATGATTTCTCCCTGCGTTACAGGCTTTATCATAGTGTTTATGGCTTCGGTGTTACTAAGTGGAGCCTTGCGGGAAGGATAAAAAAGAGAATTAAGAATTTCCTTCCCGCTGTTGCTGTTAAGTACTACTACGAGAAGTTTACCCAAAACAGGTATATGGAGTACAATCCTTCCTTGAAGTATAAAAACGTAGAGCTTTCCGTGCATTACCGCAGGGACATTTACCACAGTTACTGGGTGGAGAGATCTTTGAATTTGAGGGTGGACGGGAAGTGCTGGAGCGTGCTGATTGGATATAAAACTTTGGATAATCGCCTGAGCGGTAGCAGAAACGATAGGGTTATAACCTTCTTTATCATTCTCAGGGGCCTTGGTCAGTTCGGGATTGGATAAGCAGGTCTTCTTGGTCAGTCTTAGCTCCGATATCATCCTTAAATCTTTGGGAACCCGGAATCATCTTGAAAGCTTGTTATGGGAGCACTTCTCGTCCCGTGCAAGCAGCATAGGGATTTCATATAGCAAAAATACCGTTGGGGGACGCTATCTCATAGAAGGGGAAGGTCCTTTGCTTGATCTTCTACAGTCTCAGTTTGGTTTTTCCAAAATTTACCGTTGTCTGTGGATAAATGGAGAGGATGTGGATTGGGTTTCCAAGATCGCTCCTAAAGGGCCTTTCACGTTTGTTGTTTACGCAAAAAGCACATCTTTGGTGCCTCTGAAAAGGTGGATACTTGAAAAACTGAAGGAGCTGGCTTTTGAGAGGTTGAGCCTGTGGGATAACAGGCCGTGTGGCAGGATTGAGATCAGACTTGAAGAGGTAGAAGGAAAGGTGTTGGTCCTTTGGGATGCCCGTTCTGGGCTTGGCGGCTTGCCGTTAGGGTCTGGGGGCGATGTGGTTCATCTCTTTTCGGGGGGACCTGATTCTGTTCTTGCTGCTCTGATGATGGTTCGCAGGGGACAGAATGTGCACCTTCTATTTATGGACGATGGGGAAGTGGAGAGGTTTGACAGGGTAAGGTATGCGGCTGAGAAGGTTGCCTATTTTATGCGGGATATGAAAGTGAGGCTTGTGAGGGTTCCTTTTAAGGATACTCTTGAGCTTATTTCTTCTGAGGCGCCGTCTCGCCATACCTGTCTTTTCTGTAAGGCCTTTATGCTGCTGGTTGCTTCTAAGTTGGCAGATGAAATTGATGCGGTAGGGATTTCCAGTGGGGATATGCTTGGAGAACAAGCCAGTCAGACTCCTTACAATCTCCTTTACATAAATTCGGTTGCAACTTTGCCGGTTTACCGTCCCCTTGCGGGTTTTAACAAAGAGGAGGTGTTTGACTTTTTGAAAAGATTCGGAGTGGAGGACGAAAGGAACTTCAATATGCCCTCCTGCCCTTTTGTTCCTAAAAGACCGGTGGCAAAACCAAGGGTTTCTTTGAAAAGGTTTCTTAATTTTGTCACCAAACTACCTTTGCCGTCTTGGGAGTCTTTTTGGATTGAGGTATAATGAATCTAAAAGTGTATTTGGGAGGGGGTTATGGGTATAGAGAGCGTTGTGATAGTTTCGGCGGTTAGGACGGCCATTGGAGATTTTGGGAAGAGCCTTAAAGATGTGCCGGCGGTGGATCTTGGTGCCGCTGTTATAAGGGAAGCTGTGAAGAGAGCAAAAGTGGAACCGGATAGAGTAGACGAGGTTATTATGGGTAACATCTTTCAGGCGGGCCAGAGGGCCAATCCTGCAAGACAAGCCTCTGTGAAGGCCGGTTTGCCCTATGAGGTGCCTGCCCTTACCCTAAACAATCAGTGTGCGTCTGGCATGAGGGCTATAACTGCCGGTGCCCAGAAGATTGTTGCCGGCGATGCGGAGGTGATCGTGGCTGGTGGTATGGAAAACATGAGTGCTACACCTTACATCCTTACCAAGGCAAGATGGGGATACAGGCTGTTTAATCACGAACTTTACGATCACATGCTTTACGATGGCCTCATCTGTGCTTTTTGCAACTACCACATGGGCATCACCGCAGAGAATCTGGCGGAGAAGTACAACATCACCCGCGAGGAGCAGGATAGACTCGCCTATGAGAGCCACATGAGAGCGGTGAGGGCAATAAAAGAGGGTAAATTCAAAAAGGAAATCGTGCCGGTAGAGGTTAAGACGAAGAAGGGAAGCTTCATCTTTGACACGGACGAGCATCCCAAAGAGGACACAAGTCTGGAAAAGCTTTCTAAGCTGCCTCCCGTATTCAAAAAGGACGGCACAGTCACTGCTGGAAACAGCTCTTCCATTAACGATGGAGCTGCCTGTGTTGTTGTCATGAAGGAAAAAGATGCGGAAAGGTTGGGACTGGAACCTTTGGCAAGGCTGGTTGCCTGTTCTGTGGTTGGAGTGGATCCTGCCATAATGGGTTGGGGACCTGTGCCGGCAACTCAAAAAGCGTTAAAGAAGGCGGGACTCACCCTTGATGATATTGGACTTGTGGAGCTGAACGAGGCCTTCGCTGCCCAGGCTCTTGCCTGTGTAAAAGGGTTGGGTTTGGATCTGTCCATAACCAATGTGAACGGAAGCGGTATTTCTTTGGGGCATCCTGTTGGAGCTACGGGTTGCCGCATAGTGGTGACTTTGATCTATGAAATGATAAGGAGAAAGGTCAGATACGGACTATCCACTCTTTGTCAGGGTGGTGGCATGGGAAGCGCTTTGATAATTGAGAATCTGAGGTTGTGATGGAAAGGGTTAAGACCGTTCTACTGAAGTTTTTCAGCTATGATGTTGTGAAGTCGCTGGGTATTCTTCTTTTAGCCTTTGTACTGTGGAGCGTAGCCAAATGGTTTGTGAAAAGGGTTTCTCAGCATGTGGCTCAGAAAACCAAGACCACCATTGATGATACCTTCATAGAGCACAACGTATTTGGTATAGCAGTAAACTACATTCCTTTTGTAGTTATTGGATTTCTGGCCCGATTTTCGGGAGACTTTGCTTACTTTCTAAGAAAGGTTTCTGACATAGGAGCTTCCCTTACTACAGCGTCCCTTGTTTCTTCTCTTCTTTCCGTTCTCAATTCCATATACGAACGCCATCCCATATCAAAAAGATGGCCCATTAGGGGCTACATACAGGTACTTAAGCTTCTTGCCTACGTATCGGCGGCCATTGTGGCGGTGTGCATACTTATAAACAAATCCCCCTGGAGCATCCTTAGCGGATTAGGTGCCCTTTCTGCGGTTTTAATGTTGGTATTCAGGCACACCCTTCTCTCCTTTGTCGCTACCTTCCAGATACTTTACCAGGATCTTGTGCAGATAGGAGACTGGATAGAGATGCCTAAATACGGCGTGGATGGTGAGGTGGTGGACATCACCTTTTCAAACCTTGTGGTTAGAAACTGGGACAACACCATAGTGGCTGTTCCGTCTTACAAGCTTTTGGAGGACTCTTTTAAAAACTGGAGGGGTATGGAGCTTTCAGGGGGCAGAAGAATCAAAAGGGCAATCTACATAGACCAGAGTTCCATTAGGTTTTGCGATGATCAGATGATAGAGAGGTTTAAAAAGATACACCTCCTTAAAGACTACATAGATAAAAAGCTTAAAGAGATTGAAGAGGACGCCAAAAGAAGAGGAGTCAACCTTGGTGATTCTCCTCTTAACGGGAGGCGCTTAACAAACATAGGAACCTTCAGGGTATATGTTGAAGAGTATCTTAAAATACATCCCATGATAAGGAAAGATATGACCCTTATGGTGCGACAGCTTGCTCCCACTCCTCAGGGGCTTCCTCTGGAGATTTACTGCTTTGTGGCGGATACGCGCTGGGTTCCTTACGAAAAGGTGCAGGCGGATATATTTGACCATATACTCGCCAGCGTTCCTGAGTTTGACTTGAGAATATTCCAGTTTCCCAGTGATACGGCTATGAAGAAGATAGCTTAATTTTTACCTTGATGCTTTTTGCCTCTTTTTGTCCTCGTACATTCTATTGTCTGCCAGTTTGAGGATAGCGTCAATAGGATTAGTATGGTCTTTAACTTCCTTTAGTTCGGCGCATCCAACGGAAATGCTTATTTTTACGTCGGGATGCTCTTTGAATTTCACAGCAGAGGCTCTTTCTCTTAACCTGTTGGCTACTTCCCTGCAGGCTTCTCCCTTGCTTCCTGAAAGAAGTACAGTAAACTCGTCTCCTCCATATCTTGCCACTACGTCGGCTTTTCTTAAGGTTTCTCTCAATATTTTAGAAAAAGTCTTTAGTACGGCGTCTCCTACATGGTGCCCGTAAACGTCGTTGATCTGTTTGAAGTGGTTTAGATCTATCATCATGACGGTTAGGCTTTCGCCGGTTCTTTTGGCCCTTTCTACGGCGTTTTTGAGATTCTCAATGAAGTATCTTCTGTTGTAAAGTCCTGTAAGTTCGTCCTGAACGCTGAGGTCGTACATCTTCTTTCTAGAAAGCTCAAGCTGATAGAGGGTTTCCCGCAGTCTGATTAGGTTATAAACCCTTATGTAGAAATCGCACATATTGAAGGGTGCTTTTAAAAAGTCTGATGCTCCACTGTAAAAGGCTTCAAAAGTTACTAAGGGGTTAACCGATGATGTATAGACCATTACGATCTTTTCGTATCCGGGTTTTTTAAGTTTTTGTAATTCCCTTACAAAGTCTATTCCGCTTTTTCCAGTTAAATTTAGGTTGGTTATGGTTAAAAGAATCTTGTTGAGCTTAACTATCTTTAGTCCCTCTTCTGCCGATGAAACTGACACTACAGGGTACCCTTGGATGTGTAACTGAGTGGCGAGAAGACTCCTCATGAAAGAGCTGTCCTCTATGAGGAGGATGGGAAGCTGTGTTTGAGTAGCCCTGACGAAGTTTACAAGTTTTTCCATAAGGTGGGCTTTACCACTTGTTATATCAGATTTTGGCATATAGAAGGTTATTCCCTTTTCAAAGGCTTCTTCCACGAACTTGGGATCTATTTCTGATGTGATCATAAAAATGGGGATATAGATTCCTTTCTTTCTTATCCTCTGAGTAACTTCCAAGCCGTCCATGTCGGGCAGGTAAAGGTCCATGGTTACAAACTTTAGTTCTGCTTCTGAGGATTCTATTTTTTCAATGGCTTCCATTCCTGTTTTGGCTTCTAAAACTTCGGCATCGCTTATGCTTTGAAAAATGCTTCTGAGTTGTGCCCTTGAAGTGGGCGAATCATCCACTATAAGGATTTTGTTTCTCCTTTTATAGGCTTCTTTTTTGAGGTTGAGAAACTGTAGTACTATGTCTGCCAGAAATTCCTTGTCAAAGGGCTTGGGAAGTACAAAGTCTGGGTATTTTGGATCTTCCCAGTCTATTTCTTCATCTGATGTGGCTATGATCTTGATGGTAGATTTTGGAAGGATCTTTATGACTTCTTCGGCTTTTGTACCGTCTGACAATCTCCTGTCGCATATGACCAAATCAAACTGGTATTGTTCAAGCAGTTGTTCAAGTTCATCTACAGAGAAGGCAGTCATCACATTACAGAAGGTGTCTATAAGAGATTTAACTATACCTGCCTGAACGGAACTGCTGGATACTACAGCTATGCTGCATCCCGATATTAGTTTTGAGAGCCCATGTTTAATCATGGTGTTCCTTCTACCATACCGGAGTTGAATTGGAAAGCCTTTGTTGCTATTGTGCCGCCTTGAGAATAGGAGGGGGAGGTTATGCCTAAGCGTACAGACATCAAAAAAATCCTTATCATAGGTTCAGGTCCTATAGTTATTGGTCAGGCATGCGAGTTTGACTACTCAGGCACCCAGGCCTGTAAGGTACTTAAGCAGGAGGGCTTTGAGGTTGTTTTAGTCAACAGCAACCCCGCTACCATAATGACCGATCCTGAAATGGCGGACAGAACCTATATAGAGCCTTTGACTGTTGAGGCTGTGGCAAAGATCATAGAAAAAGAACGTCCCGATGCCCTTCTTCCCACCCTTGGAGGGCAGACTGCTTTGAACCTTGCAGTGGCTTTGGGCGAAGAGGGCGTCCTTGATAGATACGGCGTTGAGCTTATCGGGGCAAAGCTTGATGCCATAAAAAAGGCGGAGGACAGAGAGCTCTTCAAAAAGGCCATGGAAAACATCGGATTACAGGTGCCCAAAAGCGGATACGCAAGGAGCAAAGAAGATGCTTTAAGGATAGTAAAGGAGATAGGCTTTCCCGTGATCATCCGTCCATCCTTCACCCTTGGAGGAACGGGGGGTTCTGTTGCCTACAACATGGAGGAGTTTGAGGATGCGGTGGAGTGGGGTTTGAACGCATCTCCCTTCCATGAGGTCCTCATAGAAGAATCGGTTTTAGGCTGGAAGGAGTTTGAGCTTGAGGTGATGAGGGACCTTGCGGACAACGTGGTGATTATATGCTCTATAGAGAACTTTGACCCCATGGGCATTCACACGGGAGACTCCATAACCGTTGCTCCTATACAGACCCTCACCGACAAAGAGTATCAGATGATGAGGGATGCCGCCATAGCAATCATCAGGGAGATCGGCGTTGAGACGGGAGGATCAAACATACAGTTTGCGGTAAATCCCGAAGATGGTCGCATGGTGGTTATAGAAATGAACCCCAGGGTTTCCCGTTCATCGGCCCTTGCTTCAAAGGCAACGGGCTTCCCCATAGCCAAGATCGCCGCAAAGCTTGCTGTGGGATACACCTTGGATGAGATTCCCAATGACATAACCAAGAAGACCCCCGCATGCTTTGAACCCACCATAGACTACTGCGTTGTGAAAATTCCCAGGTTCACCTTTGAGAAGTTTCCCGAAGCTGATCCCATACTCACCACCCAGATGAAGTCTGTTGGAGAGGTGATGGCGATAGGGCGCACCTTCAAGGAGGCTATCCATAAAGCCATACGCTCCCTTGAGATAGACAGATACGGCTTCGTGGTGGAAAAGGAGGCGCTCAAGCCCGACGGCTCTTGGGATATTGAAAAGATTGAATACAACCTGAAGCATCCCACGTGGAACAGGCTCTGGTATATAGCCTGCGCTTTCAGAGCTGGCATAGGCATAGACGATGTGTATGAGCTTACCAAGATAGACCGCTGGTTCTTGTATCAGATTCAAGAGATCGTGAAGGAAGAAGAAAGGGTGAAAAGTATTTCCTTTGTAGATGTGGATGCCAAGTATCTCAGAAAGCTTAAAGAGATGGGCTTTTCGGATAAATACCTCGCAAACATCTGGGGCGTTGACGAGAGGGATGTGAGAAGCAAAAGGCTCCAGCTTGGAATAAAGCCGGTGTTCAAAAGCGTTGACACCTGCGCTGCAGAGTTTGAGGCTTACACCCCATACTTCTATTCCACCTATGAGAGGGAAAACGAAGTCCCGAGAGGCAACAAGGAAAAGATAGTGATACTGGGGGGAGGACCCAACAGGATTGGACAGGGCATAGAGTTTGACTACTGCTGCGTTCACTCTGTTTTTGCCATAAAAGAGATGGGCTATGAGGCGGTTATGGTGAACTGCAACCCCGAGACCGTGTCCACCGATTACGACACATCAGACATACTCTTCTTTGAACCCCTCACCTTTGAGGATGTAATGAGCATCATTGACGATATAAAACCCAAGGGAGTGATACTCCAGTTCGGTGGACAGACTCCTCTGAAGCTATCAACTTTTCTTGAAAAAGAGGGAGTTCCCATACTGGGCACATCCCCCGACAGCATTGACAGGGCAGAAGACAGGGAAAGGTTCAGGGCGCTGCTTCAAAAGTTGGGCTTAAAGCAGCCTCCCAACGGCACAGCTACATCCATTGAGGAAGCAGTGAGAATCGCCGAGAAGATAGGCTATCCCGTTTTAGTCAGGCCCTCTTACGTGCTTGGCGGAAGAGCAATGGAAATGGTCTATAACGAGGAGGAGCTTCGCTACTACATGACCCATGCCGTTGAGGCGTCCTTTGAGCATCCCGTGCTCGTGGATAAATTTCTGGAAGATGCCACAGAGGTTGATGTGGATGCCGTTGCCGATGGTGAAGAGGTCTTCGTTGCAGGCATTATGGAACACATAGAAGAGGCAGGGGTTCACTCTGGAGACTCCGCATGTTCCCTTCCGCCCTTTTCTTTGAGCGAAGAGATAATAAAGGAGATTGAGGAGCAGACCAAAAAGCTTGCCTTGGAGCTGAACGTTGTTGGGCTTATAAATGTTCAGTATGCAGTTAAAAACGGTGAGATATACGTGCTTGAGGTGAATCCCAGAGCCTCAAGGACGGTTCCCTTTGTGAGCAAGGTCATCGGGATACCACTTGCCAAGGTTGCAACAAAGATCATGCTTGGCAAAAAGCTAAAGGATTTTGGACTTCCCAAAAAGCTGAAGCTTAATCACGTGGGAGTTAAGGAGGCGGTGTTTCCCTTCATAAAGTTTCCCGGGGTTGATGTGGTGCTTGGTCCCGAAATGAAGAGCACGGGAGAGGTTATGGGCATAGATAGAAGCTTCTCCATTGCCTACTACAAGGCGCAGGAAGCTGCGGGAAACAGCCTGCCTTTAAAGGGATGCGTGTTTGTTAGTGTCAAAGACAGAGACAAGCCCCGCATAGTTGAGGTGGCAAGAAAGCTGAAGGAGCTCGGCTTTAAGGTGGTTGCCACAAAAGGAACGGCGCGCTTTTTGAAAGATAGAGGCATAGATGTTGAAGTGGTTTACAAGGTTCACGAGGGACGTCCTCACGTTGTGGATCACATGAAAAACGGCGATATCCACATGGTGATAAACACCACCTACGGCGGGAAAGCAAGAAAAGACTCTTACATCATAAGAAGAACGGCGCTCAACTACGGCATACCCTACTTCACCACTGTTGAAGGCGCATACGCTGCGGTAAAGGGAATTGAGGCAAGAATTAAGGGAGATATAACGGTAAAAGCTATACAGGACTATCATGTGGAGATAGGGAACCTCCATTGATTTGCCAAAAACTGCTTGTGGCTTTATCTTAAAAGCAGGGGAGCATTATGAGGGAAATAGATAGAGAAGCTTTGGTTGAGGCTTTGAAATCTTATCTTGAGGAGCATCCGGAAGTTGTTTACAGGGTGCTTAGTTCCTCTGCAGTTCTTGACAAGCTCGCTACTAAAGAAGATCTGCGCCTTCTTATAGAAATGATGAACTCCCGTTTTGAGGCACTTCAGCGGGAGATGGACAAGCGGTTTGAAGCTGTGGATAAGCGATTTGAAGCTATGGACAAGCGGTTTGAAGTTATAGAAAAGCGATTTGAAGCTATGGACAAGCGGCTTGAAGCTATAGAGAAGCGGTTTGAAGCTATGGACAAGCGATTTGGGGCTATAGACAGGCGGTTGGATTCTTTAGAAAAGAGATTGAGTTTTATGCAATGGGTTCTTGGCATAGGATTAAGCTTCTTGGGCATATTAATCACGATCCTGAATCTCTTTGCTAAGTGAAGCGTCAGATGAAAAGGGTTCTTGTGGTAGACGACGATGTAAGAATGCAGGAGGCTTTAAGGGAGGTTCTCTCCCGTAAATACGCGGTATTTGTGGCTCCAGACGGCTTCAAAGGGCTTGAGTCGTTGAAGAAAGGTTCTTTTGACGTTGTGATTTCTGATTTGAAAATGCCGGGACTTGGTGGTCTTGAATTTTTCAAAAAAGCGAAAAAGCTCACGGATGCTCCTTTTATTTTCATCACCGCCTACGGCACCGTACCTGTGGCGGTGGAGGCTATGAAGGAGGGAGCTTTTGATTTTATCCTGAAGCCGTTTCCGGTGGAGCTTATAGAGGAGCTTGTTGCAAAGGCGATAAGGTACAAAACCAAACTTGCCAAAACCAAAGATAGCGTGTCAAAGGGAGGTTCATCCAAAAGTGTCAAGGAGGATACCGAGTTTGTGTGGTTTTCGGATAAAATGGCCAAGGTTGCTGAGCTCGTGGAAAAGATAGCTCCATCAAACGCGACTGTTCTCATTACAGGGGAGTCGGGGACGGGCAAAGAGGTTGTGGCAAAATATATTCACAGAAAAAGTGGCAGGAAAGGAAGATTCGTTGCTGTGAACTGCGCAGCCATACCAGAAACGCTTCTTGAAGCGGAACTTTTCGGATACGAAAGAGGAGCTTTCACGGGAGCAACATCCGCAAAGGAGGGTAAGTTTGAGCTTGCCGATGGCGGCACCGTTTTTTTGGACGAGATAGGTGAGATGCCTCTTTCTCTTCAAGCGAAGCTTTTGAGGGTGCTTCAGGAAAAGGAGGTAGATCGTCTCGGTGGAAAAACTCCTAAGAAGGTGGATGTGAGGATAGTTGCTGCCACCAACAAGGATCTTGAGAGACTTGTTGAAGATGGTAAGTTCAGGGAGGATTTATACTACAGGCTGGCGGTTCTTTTGGTGAAGTTGCCTCCTTTAAGAGAGCGTAAAGAGGAGATAGTTCCTTTTGCTGAGTATTTCGTAAAAAAGTTTTCCGCTATTTATGGCAAGGATATTAAAGGGCTGGATGAGGAAGCCAAAAAAGAGTTGTTGGATTACCACTGGCCCGGAAACATCAGAGAGCTTGAAAATGTTATAGAAAGAGCTGTTATACTTGCCTCTGGCGATGTGATAACTAAAGAGGATCTGTTCATAGAACCGAGGAGGGGAAGAAAGGAGAGAGTGGCTGAAGATCTTTCTGTGGACGAGCTTGAAAAAATGCTAATAAAAAAGGCTCTTGATGAGGCAGGTGGGGATGTGAAGAAGGCATCTTTGATCTTGGGTATAGATGAGGACATCCTCAAATTCAAAGCGCAGCGTTATGGACTTAAGAATATCTGAAAGAGAGCTGAAAGCACTCAAAAAAGCCCTTGAGGGATTTGAAGGGGAAGTGTATGTCTTCGGTTCAAGGCTCAATCTCAATAAAAGGTGGGGATATAGACATTCTTCTTGTTCCCAGAAGGAGAGTTGAAAACACTGTAAAGCTTGTAATAGAGGTGCAGGTGAAATACTTCAAAGAAACGGAAGAAGACATAGATGCACTTGTGTATCGTGAAGGAGAGCCTTTCTTTGAGGAAATCCTAAAGTATGCAAAAAAACTTGATCTTGAATCAATTGAATGGTGTTAAGAAGCAAGCCGATTACTTGAAACAGTCCATCTCAAAGTATCAACCTTTTAATCCTTATGCTCAGTATTCTCCTATGGAGTTGGAGTATTACGATGCGTTGAGTTTCAATAACAAAATTGCCCATGCCTATCTTCCCCATGAGCTGAAAGAAATTTACCAGCAAATAGTTGATTTAGGCAGTGAAATTGTAAGACAGATTGAGGAGATTTGTGAAAATTTTGCACTTAACCAATAAGCTAACTTTCGGGGGAAAACAAAGATTTTTAATAACCTTATGTAGAGAATTGAAAAAACGAGGTTTTGATCAGGAAGTGTTGTGTTTTTCTTCTCTTGGAGAATTAAAAGAAGAGCTTGAATCTGTAGGTGTTAATGTCAGGCTCAAGAAGCTTGTCCGACACGGATATGGTCCTAAGGCAGCTATCTCTTTTGTGTCTTTTGTGAAGTACTTGAGAACATTAGACTTTGATGTTGCCCACATACATGGTTATCCTTCACTCATGAGGGTAGGACTTGCCCTAATATGTGCTGGTAAGTCCTTTATTGTCCAGTATCACAGTTATCATCCACCGTATAAAAAGCCACTATGGCTTTTGTTTGAGAAAGAGGTATTAAAGAGAGCATTAAAGGCTATTTATGTATCCTGTGCTGTTAGAAGGTCCGTGGTGAAGAGAGTGTGGTTTGACCCTTGTGGAATTGTTATCTATAACTGTCCATTCTTTTCTGAGGAATCTTTAGGAGAAAAATATTTTGATTTGGTATGGGTTGCCCGGTTCTCTTCCCAAAAAAGGCCTTTGGATTTTGTAAAGATCGTTAAGTATGTTTCAAGAATCATAAGGGTTAAAGCAGCCATGCTTGGTGCCGGCGAGTTGTATGGGGAAGTGAAAAAGTCTATTCCAGATTTTGTGTACATGCCGGGATTTGTGGAAAACGTAGGTGAGTATCTATCCAAATCTTTGATCGGTGTTTCTACTTCTGAAAGGGAGGGTATGCCGGTTTCTGTACTTGAGTATTTTAAGTTCGGATTACCTGTGGTTGCATACAAAATTCCCGCTTTTGAGGAAGTTGTTTCTTGGAAAGTTGGAAGGTTGGTAGGGTTGGGAGATAAGGAGCCCTTTGGTAAGGTCCTTTTAAGACTTTTATCTACACCTGTAGCTTCTAAGCGCACTTCTGTAAATGCTGTAAAATGGAGTGGCAAGTTTTCTTGTGAAGCAATGGGCTGTAGGTATGCTTTAATGTATAAGGATTTGGTATGAGTTTGTGGATATATTACTATCACAGAGTTTCAATTGAAGGAGAAGTTGACATTTCTTTGTCCTTATTTGATAGGCAAATGCGATTCCTCTCAGAAAATGCCAATGTTTGTTCCTTGGATGATGTTTGTGAATTTATTGAGAAAGGCCGTGTACCTTTAAAGCCTACGGTTGCCATCACTTTTGACGATGGCTTTTATGAAACATACTCTTTTGCCGAACCTATAATTTCAAAGTATGGGCTCACTGCCACTGTGTTTATAAGCACTTCCAGAATATTGGATGGTGGTAAAAGGATAACTTTGAGGGATTATTGGAGTGGTAAAGCGTCTTTGAAGGATTTTGTGAAACCTTCCCCTGTTTCTTTAAAATACAGGGATACCACTTCTCCGTATCAAAGTGGATTTATGACTTGGGAAGAGGCCAGATACATTGATAAAGCCAGCGTGAGAGTTGAATCCCATGGACATTTACATTTAAAGTTGCCGTCTTATCCGCCGAGAATTGCAGGAACGTATAAGGGCTTTGCAGGAAAAAGCTCCAGCAGAAGATGGTGGCTCAGGCATATAGTGCATAGATTGAGAGAGGGAGTGCCTGTGTTTTTCCTTGAGAGTTCATTGAAGGTAAGATCCTTTAAATGGAAACACCCTCTGCTAAACTTTTGCGAACTAACTCCAGATTGTCTTGAAAAGGTTGAATGGGAAAAGCTCGTGATTCCTGAGACTGAAGAAGAACAAAGGAAAAGGATACTTGGCGAACTTGAAACTTCAAAAAGATTGATTGAGGAAAACTTGGGTAAAAAGGTAATACATCTTGCTTGGCCTTGGGGTGAGTATAGTGAGCTTTCTGTAGAGCTTGCAAAGGCTGCTGGGTTCAAAGCTTGTTATACTACGGAGAAAAGATTAATTTCCTGTGCAGACGATGTTTTTCACATTCCGAGGCTTGGGGCAAGAAGGAGTTGGATAAAATTTCTTAAGAGATTTTATGCCTGTGCATCTGGATACGGCTATAATGCTTTGAAAGTTCTGAAAATAGGAGTCTGAGATGGGTAAACAGACCATTCTCCTTACCGGTTCTGCAGGTTTTATAGGCTGGAGGACAGCAGAGTTTCTGCTCAAAGATGGATACTTTGTTGTTGGCGTTGATAATATGAATGACTACTACGATCCGAGGTTGAAGCACTGGAGGAACGAGAGGCTTTTACAATACGACAACTACCGCTTTTTTGAGGCGGATATAGAGAATTATGGTGCTATGAAGGTAATTTTCGATTACTTCAAGTTTGATGCGGTGATAAACCTTGCTGCCCGTGCGGGGGTTAGATACTCCATGGAAAATCCCCATGTTTATATGCAGACCAACGCTCAAGGAACGCTGAACCTGCTTGAGCTTATGAGGGAAAAGGGGATAAAAAAGTTCGTACTTGCTTCCACCTCTTCCCTTTACGCAGGACAGCCCATGCCTTTTAAAGAGGATCTTCCCGTTAACACTCCCATTTCTCCCTACGCAGCGTCCAAAAAGGCAGCGGAAGTGATGGCATACACCTACCATTACCTTTATGGTATAGATGTTACCGTTCTTCGCTACTTTACAGTTTATGGCCCTGCTGGCAGGCCTGACATGAGTATTTTCAGGTTTATCAAGTGGATTGATGAGGGTAAGCCAATACAGCTCTACGGTGATGGCACCCAGTCCAGAGATTTTACCTATGTTGACGATATAGCGAGAGGAACGGTGCTTGGCCTTAAAGAAGTAGGATACGAGATCATTAATCTCGGTGGGGGCAAGAATCCCATATCTTTGAACATCATCATAGAGAAGTTGGAGTTGCTTCTGGGCAAGAAGGCAAGGGTAGAACGTAAGCCTTTCCATAAAGCGGATTTGAAAACCACATGGGCGGATATAGATAAGGCTAAGAGGGTTCTGAACTGGGCTCCAGAAACGGACATAGACACTGGACTGGAACGAGCGGTGCAGTGGTATTTGGAGAATAAAATCTGGTTGAGGGATATAAACCTGTAGGTCGTTGCAATTACAGGCGTATTGCTACGTAAAGCTTTTTTCCTTTTCTCCTTACTTTGATTAATATGAAATCTCCGGAATGGGAGTTGCGAAGAGCTTTTTCTATGTCGTCGGCTGAGTGAATGGGAACTTTGTTAATTTCCACGATCCTATCTCCGGCTTTGAGGTGGGATTCACTGGCGGGACTCTGGGGTTTGATTTCCTTTATGTAGAAACCGTCCTGGTCGCTTGCCAGCTTTATGCCTAACCTGTGCAGAATCTTAAGGGTTCTTTCTGACAGATTAAGCTCTTTTAAGGTGCCGAGCACCACAGTTTTTGTGATCGTTTTGTTGTTCCTTCTTACGACTATGAGAATAGGTGTTCCCGGAGGTATTTCTGCGGTCCACATGGGCAGTTGAACAACGCTGTCCACCTTTTTGCCGTTGAATTCAATGATTATATCTCCCTTTTTTAAGCCAGCTTTTTGGGCTGGACTTCCTTTCACTACCTTGGTTATCAGGACCCCTTTGGGGGTGTCTTTAGCTTCTACGCCGAGCCATCCTCTGGATACTTTTCCTTTGGAGATTATTTGGGAGACAACGCTTTTCACCAGATTTATGGGGATCGCAAAGCCAATGCCCTGTGCTTTTTTTACAATAGCTGTGTTTATGCCTACCACCTTGCCCTCTGCATTCACCAACGGACCACCGCTGTTTCCTGGGTTTATGGAGGCATCGGTTTGTATAAATTGATCGTAGGCCTTGTGTCCTATGATTCTGCCTTTGGCAGAGACGATACCTGCCGTTACCGTGTAGCTCAAGCCAAAGGGATTACCTATAGCTATAACCCACTCGGCTATTTCCAGTTTGTCTGAGTCGCCCAAAGGGGCAGGGGTGAGCTTGACTCCTTTGGGATTTACCTTTAGCACCGCAATGTCTGTGCCCCTATCAAATCCTACCACTTTGGCTGGAAGTTCTACGCCGTTTTTCAGCACTACCTTGATTTCCTGTACTCCTTCAACAACGTGGTAGTTGGTGATGATATAGCCGTCGCTGCTGTAAATTACTCCTGATCCGAGGCTTCTTTTGGTTATTTCTTTGGGCATTTTACCGTATAGCTGGGCAAAGTATTCGTAAGGGTTGTTGGGTTTGAGTTTTACCCTTTTTAATGTGAAAATATTCACGACTGAAGGGGCGACCTTTTTGAAAGCCTTTGTAAAGTCTGGAAGGCAGTTTTGAGCGTATAGGGTGGAGCTTAGGATGAGTAGATGGCAGAAAAGGGACAGACTTTTACGCATACTTCGCATCCTGTACAGAGGATGGGATCTATCCAAGCTTTCCCGTTTTTCTCTTCAATGGCAGGACACTCAAACACGTTGTAGCATATTCCACAATTTGTGCACTTTTCCGTGTCAACTTTGTGGGGCTTTCCATGGGATATCTTTTCTCCGTAAACCACGCAGGGACATTTGCATATGAGAACCGATGGTGATGAGTTTGCTGCACTGAAATTCCAGCACTCTTTAAGCTTGCTTTTCACCTTTTCCAGCTCATAGGCGTGAACCTCTTCTACTTTTATTACCCCCGTAGCCTTTACCATTCCTTTTATGTCTGTTTTAGGAACGGGTTGGCCTCCTGTCATGGCAGTTGTTTTGTTGTCAAGGATAACAAGCACAAGGGGAGCCTTCCTCTCCACAGCCTCAATTAAGGGAGGAATCCCCGAGTGGAAAAAGGTGGAATCTCCGATGGTGCTGATTACAGGTTTTTCCTCTTTGTAGAGAGACGCTAAGGCCATTCCCATGGATACAGAGGCGCCCATGCATAAAAAGGTATCTACGGCACCTATGTTGGTTCCCAAGGTGTAGCAGCCGATGTCACTGGGATATATGCCATGGGGGAAACTCCTTCTTATAGCGTAGAACACCGGTCTGTGGCCGCATCCTGGGCATAGCCTTGGTTTCTTTTCGGGAAAGCTAACCGTTTTGACGGTTCGGGGAGGATCTATAATTTCTTTTAGCTTCTGTAATGTTATTTCGCCAGCCTTTGGTATGTGCCCAGATAGCCTTCCCTTCACGTTTTTTCTTTCTGGGATTTGAAGTTCTATCACAGGATAGGTTTCCTCTATAACCCATACGGTTTGAAAGCTTTCACAAATGCTTTTTAGAATATCTGAACTTAAAGGGAAAGGCATATCTATCTTTATTACATTTTCTATTCCAAGGTCGCATAGGTAGTGGCATAGTGCACCGGAGGTAATAAACAGGCAATCGCTACTTTTTACTTTGTTTAGCTGATTTTCTATGTTTAGCGAGTTGATTCGTGCTATTTCTTCTAACTTTTCGTTGAGCTTTTTGTGCAGTTCAAGCCGAAATTTGGGCGTGGCTGTCCAGACGCCGGGCTTTTTGTGAAAGTTTGCTGTTGGCTTTATTTCGCTATCGGGGATTTCTATTTCTACATCCTGTCGGGAATGTGCTACTCTTAGCACCGGTCTCACAACCACAGGGATCTTGAACTGTTGAGATAGGGCAACAGCCTTTTTAACTACGGAGTAGGCATCCTTAGGAGATGCTGGATCGTATACTGGAATTTTTGCAAACATGGCGGCGAATCTGGAGTCTTGCTCTGTTTGCGAGCTGTATGGACCTGGATCGTCAACGGATACGATGATGAAACCAGCTTCTGTACCTGTGTATGCGGAGCTCATGAGAGGGTCCATGGCTACGTTCAGTCCCACCTGCTTCATAGAGACCATAGCGTTGGTTCCTGCCCAGGATGCGGCGAGGGCTGCTTCAAAGGCCACCTTTTCGTTGATCATCCAGCCCCCTTCTACCTCAACGCCGTATCTTTCGGCAAATCCAAAGAATGCGGGTAAAATTTCCGAGGCAGGGGTGCCAGGGTAGCTTGAAGCATATCTAACACCGGCGCTGAGAGCGGCTGCAGCTATGGATTCGTTGCCGAGCAGAAATTCAGTTTTCTTTGAGGTACTTTTCTGGGACATATTTGGGTAGATCCCTCCTGTCTATGACTCTTTTTGCCTTGCCAGCGGTTCTTTCAAGGGTTTTGGGTTCCACCAGCTTTACCTTTACCTTTACTCCAAGAGCCTGCTGTAGATGTTCTGTGATAGTATCAAGGAGCTCCTTTTGCTTTCTCATTGAGTCAAAGAATATCTTTTCGGATGCTTCAACCCATACTTCCATCTCGTCAAGGTAGCCTTTCCTGTCCACCACTATCTGGTAGTGTGGACTTATGCCTTCTATTTCCAGAAGAGCCTCTTCTACCTGAGACGGGAATATGTTCACGCCCCTGACTATGAGCATGTCGTCAGTTCTTCCACTGGGCTTGGCCATCTTTACGAGAGTTCTCCCGCAGGGACATTTCTCTCTGTAAAGCTTGGTTATGTCCCTTGTTCTGTACCTTATCAGCGGTAGAGCCTCTTTGGTAAGGGTGGTGATTACCAATTCTCCCCATTCCCCTTCTGGGAGCGGTTCACCGGTTTCTGGATTTATAACCTCTGCGTAGAAGTGGTCTTCAAATATGTGCAGACCGCTTTTTGCTTCTATGCACTCTCCTGACACTCCAGGTCCCATCACTTCCGATAGTCCGTAGTTGTCGGTGGCGGTTATGCCGAGTCTCTTTTCTATTTCCTGTCGCATGTTCTCTGTCCATGGTTCGGCACCGAATAAACCTACTCTCAATTTCAGCTCGTCGGGGGATATGCCCATCTCCTCCAGCACTTCCGCTATGTGGAGGGCATATGAGGGGGTGCACACTAAGGCGGTGGTTCCGTAGTCCTTCATGATCATTATCTGCCTTTTTGTCTGGCCTGAAGATACGGGAATTACCGTGGCGCCCAGTTTCTCCGCCCCGTAATGTAGGCCGAACCCGCCAGTGAATAAGCCGTATCCGAAGGCGATTTGTACTATGTCGTTCTTACGCACTCCTCCTGCGGACAGTATCCTTGCGGTTAGGGTAGCCCAAGTCTCTAAGTCTCTCTTCGTATATCCCACCACCGTAGGCTTGCCGGTGGTTCCGCTGGAGGAATGAATCCTCACAATCTCTTCCATAGGGGTGGCAAAAAGTCCGTAAGGGTAGTTTTCTCTAAAGTCGTCTTTGGTGGTGAAGGGAAGGTATTTTGTATCTTCAAGGCTTTTTATGTCTTCGGGTTTGATCCCTGCTTCTTCCATTTTTTTCCTGTAAGGCTTAACCTTTTCATAGACTCTTCTCAACTGCTTTTTCAACCTGTAGAGCTGGAGAGTCTTCAGTTCGTCCAGAGGCATACACTCATACTCAGGTTCAAAAATCATTCTCTACCTCCGAGCGGAACTTAATGCTTAAAGGTTATAAACCTGTTCGCCCTCAAGTATGGTAATGTTGTTGGCCTTTAGCACCTCAATGGCTTTGTCTATATTTTCAAACTTGAATATGAGAACCGCCTTGTTTCTGCTCTTTTCCACAAAGGCGTACATGTACTCTACATTTATTTCGTTATCCGCAAGGGGTTTGAGTATTTTGGACAGCCCTCCAGGCTGATCGTCTACCTCAACGGCTATGACCTCCGTTATTCCAACGGTGAAGCCAGCGTTTTTCAGTACTTCTTTTGCCTTCTTCCTGTCGTTTACGATGAGCCTAAGAATGCCGAAGTCAGTTGTGTCTGCCAGAGAAAGTGCCCGGATGTTTATGCCGTTTTCTCCCAGAATCTGGGCCACCTCTGCTAACCTGCCGGCCTTGTTTTCCAAAAATACGGAAATCTGCTCAACCTTCATTGTTTCCCTCCGTTGTAAAGCTTCCTTCTGTCTATGACTCTTTTTGCCTTGCCCTCAAAACGCTGAAGGGTCTTGGGTTCTACCAGCTTTACCTTGGCTGTGATGCCTATGGTGTCCTTGATGTTCTGCTCAATTTTCCTTGCCAGTTGCTGGAGCCTTTTTACCTCATCGGAAAAGATCTTTTCGTCCACTTCAACTTGAACTTCCATCACATCCAAAGTTCCATCTCTGTCAACAATGATCATGTAATGGGGCAGAATCCCTTCTGTACCCACTAGGATCTCTTCTATCTGGGATGGGAATACGTTGACTCCTCTGATGATAAGCATGTCGTCTGTTCTTCCCTTGACCCTGTCCATTCTGACGTGGGTCCTGCCACATATGCAGGGTTCTTTAAACAGTCTTGTTATGTCCCTTGTTCTGTACCTTATAACAGGGAAGGCTTCCTTTGTTATGGTTGTTATTACGAGTTCTCCGTATTCTCCGTAGGGAAGTGGTTCTCCTGTTTCAGGGTCTATTATTTCGGGGATAAAGTGATCTTCAAATATGTGTAGTCCGTTCTGTGCTTCCTCGCATTCTATAGAAACACCAGGACCGATGATTTCTGATAGTCCGTATATGTCTATGGCTTTTATGTTCCAAGTTTCTTCAATCTGTTTTCTCATCTCTTCGGTCCATGGCTCCGCTCCAAAAACTCCTACTCTGAGTTTCGTGCTTTTGGGATCTATTCCCATCTCCTCTGCCACTTCTGCGAGGTGCAGTGCATAAGAAGGAGTACAGGTAAGCACCGTGGCGCCGAAGTCCTTCATGATCATTATTTGCCTTTTAGAGTGGCCTCCAGAAACGGGGATCACAGTGGCACCGATCCTTTCTGCGCCATAGTGCACTCCGAGACCACCTGTGAAAAGTCCATACCCGTAAGCGTTTTGGATGATGTCTTCCTTAGTGACTCCTGCGGCTGCCAAGGAGCGGGCCATAAGTTCCGACCATGTGTCAATGTCTCTTTTGGTGTATCCCACAACCGTAGGTTTCCCGGTGGTGCCGCTGGAGGCATGGACCCTTACCACCTGCTTGAGATCTACGGCGAACATACCGAAGGGGTAGTTTTCCCTCAAGTCATCCTTGGTGGTGAAAGGTAGCCTCTTAAGATCTTCAAGGCTCTTTATGTCATCAGGCTTGATTCCAGATTCGTCAAACTTTTTTTTGTAAAAGGGAACAGTGGCATAAACCCTTTCAAGAGTTTGCTTTAATCTTTTCAACTG
>WGAU01000010.1 GCA_015494645.1 Aquificota bacterium | reverse complement strand
AGATTGGAGGCTCTCCTATCCTGAAGATTATGCGAAAACAGGCAGAGGATTTAGAGAAACTCTTAAACATACCTGTTAGATACGCCTGTCTCTATAGTAAACCTTTACTTAGCGATGTTTTGAAGGTTCTTTCCCAAGAGGAGGTGGTTGTAATTCCTCAGTACCCTCAGTTTTCGTTCACAACAACTATGGCTGTTGTGGATATGCTCATGCAGGTAGCACCAGACTCCAAGATTGTGACAAGTTACCACGATAATCCCCACTTTATTGAAATGTGGGCAGGGGAGATAGCTAAATGTTCTTTAAACGGGGTTGTGGTGCTTTTTGTGGCTCATGGAGTGCCGGAGAAGGTATTGAGAATGGGAGATCCTTACTATCGTCAGGTATTGGAAAGTGCCTCATTAATTGCTGCGAGGCTGAACCTTCGCCACTATCGTGTGGCCTTTCAAAGCAGATTAACCCCGGGATGGGCCAAGCCTTATGTTGAGGATGTGATGAAGGATCTATCAAAAAGTGGGTATGACTCAGTGCTTGTGGTGCCTTTGAGCTTTGTCAATGAACATCTTGAAACCCTGTATGATCTTGATATAGAGTTGGCGAGTCTTGCTAAGGATCTGGGCTTTAAAAACTATGTGAGGGTTTCCGTTCCCTGTGAGTCGCATCTACTTTACAAATGCTGGATGGAGGTTCTGAAGGAGGCAGTACCTTGCCGAGAGTTGCTGTGGTAGGTGGAGGTGTATCTGGGCTTTCTGTGGTTTGGTACCTTCTCTCCTCAGGGGTGCGGGATGTGGTGCTTTTTGAAAGGAAAACGAGGCTTGGAGGGAAAGCCTTCACATTGGAGGAGGATGGCTACATAGTTGAGGCTGGGCCCAACGGATTCCTTGATAACAAACCGTTTGCTATGGATCTGTGCAAAAGCATAGGTCTTGGGGAAAGTTTATATCCAAGTTCCGATTCGGCAAGAAAACGCTTCTTGTTGATAAATAACAGCCTTGTTGAAATACCCATTTCTCCTGTTTCTTTTTTTAAAAGCCCTCTGGTTTCGTGGAAGGCTAAGTTTAGGCTATTTCTTGAACCTTTTGTTCCTAAAACCTCTGCTGAAGATGAAACGGTCTTTGACTTTGTGAAAAGGCGATTGGGCTGTGAATTTGCGAGTCTTCTTGTTGACTCTATGGTGGCAGGAGTCTTCGCCGGAAACTCAAGAAGGCTCAGCATGAAGGCGGCTTTTCCAGTTTTATGGGACTTGGAGCAGAAGTACGGTGGGTTGATAAAGGGAATGTTTTCTCTGATGAGAGAAAGAAAATCCAAAGGGGGTCCTGCAGGACCAGGAGGCAAGCTCTGGAGCCTTGAAAAAGGAGTGGGACAGCTTATCAATGCCCTCTACCGTAAAATCAAGGATGCGGTGGATATCAGGATTTCTCAAAGGGTGATCCACATAAGAAAAGAGAAGGTTTGGGAGGTGTATACAGATAAGGGGGTTGAGTCCTTTAATGCGGTGGTGCTATCCCTGCCTGCCTACGAGGCGGCTTATCTTTTGGGGGAGTATCCCAGGCTTAGAGGTTTGCTTTCAAGGATTGATTACGCTCCTATTACGGTGGTGGCCCTTGGCTTTGATAAGAAGGATATAGACCATTCTCTGGATGGCTTTGGCTTTTTGGTTCCTGCTTCAGAAGGCAAGCAGATCTTGGGTTGTCTTTGGGATTCAAGTATCTTTCCCAACAGAGCACCTAAGGGGAAGGTACTTCTGAGAGCTATGCTGGCTGGAGATAGACAGCCAGAGGTTTTTGAGTATCCCGATGATCTGTCGGTAAAGACGGTTCTGGACGTTTTGGATGGGATAATGGGAATACGCAGCTTTCCTAATAAAGTGTGGGTTTTCAGGCATTCTAAAGGTATCCCTCAGTACAGATTGGGCCATGTTGAGCTTGTGAATGCTATAGAAACGGAGGGGAAGAGTTTGGGAGGACTTTTCTTCTGCTCCAACGCCTACAGGGGGGTTGGACTTAACGACTGTGTTGGAAGTGCTGCGAGGGTTTCCCGAGAGGTGGTTCATTATCTGGAGGGGGAATGGTCACCATAGCCATTGCCAACCAGAAAGGAGGGGTGGGGAAGACCACCACAGCGGTTAACTTAGCATCTTACATGGCCGCTTCTGGGAGGAACGTGTTATTGGTTGATATAGACCCTCAGGGAAATGCGTCCAGTGGTCTTGGCGTTATGCCCTCAAGGGATCGTCCCAACAGCTATCAACTCATAATGGGAGAGGAGATTGATAGGAAAGCGCTTCTACATCCTACCAAGCTTAGAAAGCTTTTTCTTATTCCAGCAAGTATAGACCTGGTTGGGTGTGAGATAGAGCTTGCCAACAGTCAAGACAGGGAAATCCGCTTGAAGAAAGCTCTCTCCCACTTTGAGGGAGATTTTTCCTACTGTATTATAGACTGTCCTCCTTCTTTGGGGGTGCTTACCGTTAACGCCCTTGTGGCTGCCAGATGGCTTATTGTTCCTGTCCAGTGTGAGTACTACGCCCTTGAGGGGCTTGCCAAGCTTTTGAAAACAGTAGAGATTGTGAAGAAACGATTCAACAGCCAACTGCAGATTGCCGGATTTGTCCTTACTATGTACGATGCAAGGACAAGACTTTCAAAGGAAATAGTAGAGGAAGTGAGAAGGCATTTCCCCGACCGGTGCTTTTCTACCCTTATTCCCAGAAACGTGAGGTTGTGTGAGGCGCCGAGTTATGGCCTACCCATACTTCTTTACGATGCCAAGTCTTCGGGGGCAGAGGCGTATAAAAAACTGACCTTAGAGGTGCTGAAGAGATGCGCAAAGGCAGGTTAGGTAGGGGACTTGAGGCTCTTTTGGGGGAATCTACTGAGACGGCTTCTTACAGAACGGTTCCCGTTGACAGCCTCAAGCCCCGAGAAGATCAGCCCAGACTGGACGCATCTCAGGATATAGAGGATCTTGTGGAATCTGTAAAAAGACATGGCCTTTTGCAACCCATTGTGGTCGTAGAGGATGGAGAGGGTTACAGAATCGTTGCCGGGGAAAGAAGATGGCTTGCTGCTAAAAAAGCTGGCTTTAGAGAGGTTCCGGTTGTTGTGGGACAATGGAACGCCAGAGATGTGGCGGTTCTATCTTTGGTAGAGAATTTGCAGAGGAAGGATTTGGATCCTGTAGAAGAGGCTCTTTACTACAGGCGACTTATGAAAGAATTTGGCTTTACTCAAGAAGAAATATCCCATCTTGTTGGAAAGAGCCGGGCGCATGTGGCCAACGTTATGAGAGTGTTAAAGCTTCCGGAAGAGGTTTGTGAGGCTTTGAGAGACGGCAGGATAACTTTGGGGCATGCAAAGGCTCTCATGTCCCTTAAAGATCATTCCTCAATTTTGAAGGTTTTTGATAGGATTATCAAAGATAGGCTGTCTGTCAGGGATACCGAGGAACTGGTTAAAATATTGAGGGAGAGAGAGCGAGAAACTACATCTCAAATACTGCATAGCAGAAGGTACAATCTCAAGCTTAAGGT
>WGAU01000009.1 GCA_015494645.1 Aquificota bacterium | reverse complement strand
TCAAGTAGTCTCTTTCTAAACGCTCTATGAATTCCTTTTCTACTACAGCTACTGTCCGAAACACCGAGAATCTTCCTGTTAGAGTTAGGACCCTTCTGGAAAGGGCGTGGGAGCCAAACAGGATGTGTCTCTGTCCGAACTTCATGTTGAACCAGTCTTTGTACCATTTTGATTGGGATCTTATGTAGGCAACTTCGTTGGTGGTGACGGCACCTAAGTGCGGAAAGGCGGTGAAAAAAGCCAAGACCTTCTCCATGGTTCCCGGTTCAAGAGCAGAGTCCCCGTCCATAAGGACCGTTACGCTGTTAAAATCTTCTTCCTGACTGTAGTATCTTCTTGCCACGGCCCTTAAGGCATCTCCCATAGCTATTCTCTTGCCTTCCTTTTGACGCTGCAGGACCAGCTCTACTTTGTTGGACACTGGGTGGCTCTCAAAAATAGAAGCAAAGAGTCTATCCTCTTCGTCGCTGGCTGTGGCCACAACTAATGTGGCGTTACATGGAAGATGGGCAAGTTCCGACATCACCGATTGAAGCATCTCTACGGTTATCCAAGGTTCCTCTTTGTAGGATGGGATGACAAAGTAGATCCTTTTGGGGTGCAGTTCAGGCCTTTCCTTCCATATCTTGAGAGCTTGTTCTTTTAGCTTTGGGTAGTAGAGGTGGTGGTATATGAGGGATCTAACGTAGTTGAGCAGCAACCACATGTAGCGGTAGAGAGTGAAGATACCAACGGCGATTACGTGTTCGTTTTTGATGTAGTAAAAGTAGGGCCAGAATATGTAACCTATGGTGAGGGCAAGGCCTGCGTAGAACAGGCCGGGACCGAGAAAGGAGAGGATTCCTTCTCTAAATCCGAATCTTCTGAAGTACACGCTTGAACCTTGCGTATATCTCGTTTCTTAACCAAACCACAACCTTGGAATTTACAGGAAGCCCCGGATCCTTTGCAAAGTCAACCTTCACCAGTGTGGCTTCGCTTCCAAAATCGGTGGTGGGGAAGCCTACTACAGAAATTCTGCCGTTGTATGTTTTTCCTGTAAGCGGTGAGTATATTTTCACAGGTTCATCCACTGCCAGCCTGGTTATTTCCCAGTTGGGGATTGTGCACAAAACGAAAAGCGGTTCTTTTTCCATTACCATTACCACATCCCTTTCGTGCACGGCGGTACCTTCGTTAAGCTTAACCTCCTTGATCCATCCCGAAACAGGGGCGGTTACCCTCAGCTCCTTTATCTTTTCCTCAAGCTCTCGTTTCTTTGCTTCAAGCCTTTTGAGTTCCATTTGAAGGTCTATTTTTGGCTTGGGTTTATGTGTGCTTTTTTCTTGAGTCTGAGCCAGTTTTAGCTTGATTCTTAAGAGGTTGTTCTCAACAAATTTCAGGTCCTTGATGGATATGAGCCTCTTTTCGTAGAGGTTTTTTGCCCTTCGGTATTCTTTGAGCTGAGCGTCGTAAAGCTCTTTAAGCACCTGCAGAACTGGACTTGTGGTTGGTGGTGTCTCTTCTGAGGCAAGCTCCTTTTTTATCAGTTCAATTTGAGCCCTGACTATCTCCAATTGGCTGAGCAAAGAGGGGTTTTCCAGTTCAAACAGTACCTTTCCCTTGTGCACATAATCTCCCGTTTTTGCGTGTATCCTTGAGATGACGCCCGATACCCTTGAACTTACGTTAACCTCGCTTCCCGCCACCACTCCATAAGTCTTGAAAACGAACAGTGAATTGTAAACAATGAAACCTGCCACAACCATCAGTACTAAGGTTCCAAATAGTAGCCAGAAGAGCATGTGTCTTCTGAAGCTTCTGTACAGTTGTGCTTCCTCTTCCTGTGCCAGTGCCAAGCTTTCTGTTATGGGACTGTCCACGGTAGGGAGGTTGAGGGTTGCCATAACGGTTTCTACATCGTCAAGTCTTCCTTCAATGGCAAACTCTATGTACTGCCTAATGGCCCTTTTCTTCTGAGGGGTGAGATCAACAAACTCAAAGCCTGAAACATTGCCCTCCACCCTGCGACACACAAGCTTCACAGGAATTGCTACTGAGGCTTCTTTAAAGGGTAACACGAGTACCGCTTCTAACTGGTCTCCAATGTCCCACCCCGTACCCTCAACGCCTATACCGACAACGGACAGATCCCTTACGCTGTACCTTTTACCGTCTATTTCTATCCAGACGGGTAGAGCGATTCTTTGGGCGCGCCTTTTGAAGTTTGGTTCTTTCAACAGCATCTTACACTAAAACATCTGCAAGGGTGAAGAGAAATACAATGACGCTGAAGTAGCCGTTAACGTTGAAAAAGGCAAAGTCCAGCTTGGAGAGATCGTTTGGCTTTACAAGCTGGTGTTCGTATAACAGGAAGCAAGCTGCAACAACGATTCCCGCAGTGAAAATACCATTTAGATGTCCTGCCGTTTCCCTTACAGCGATAAGAAATACAATGGTGATGGCATGGAACGTTCTTGCTACCCATATGGACTTTTCCACGCCAAGGAACCTTGGAATGGAGTAGAGCCCGTACTTTCTGTCAAATTCAATATCCTGAAGGGCGTAAAGTATATCAAAGCCAGCTACCCAGAAAAGTACCGCAAGTCCAAGAAATAGAGCGGGTTTTTCAATATTGCCCTTGACAGCTATCCATGCGCCAATGGGTGCCATGGACAAGGCAAGTCCTAAGATGAGGTGGGATGCCCATGTGAACCTTTTGGTGTAGGAGTAGCCTGCTGTAACTATAATGGCTACTGGAGATAGATAGAAGCACAGTGGGTTCAGTTTGTAAGCGGCAATTACAAGCAGTGTGTATGAGGCTATGCTGAAGGCTAAGGCATGCTCTTTCTTTATCTCTCCTTTGGGTATATGGCGATCCTTGGTCCTTGGATTCAAAGCATCAATTTCGGCATCTGCCCATCTGTTGAAGGCCATGGCCCCCGATCTTGCTCCAACCATGGCCACAAGTATCCAGAAAAGGGTTTTTCCGTCAGGTATACCTTTAGCTGCGATGAGAGCGGATGTGAAGGCAAAGGGCAGAGCGAAGATGGTGTGAGGAAACTTTATCATGTCAAGGATCTTTTTGATGTTTTCTATCACTCTATCCATTTCAGCTCTATCTCCCTTGAATTTTCGTCAAGCACTTTCATATGGACCTCAACCCTTGGCCTGTAGTTTGAAAAGAACTCCTTATCTCTTTCCCACCATTCCACCGCTACAATCCCTTCTTTCAGCATCTCATCTAACGAAATGTCCTCTTCGGGAAAGCAGGAGAGTCGGTATAGGTCCACGTGGAAGAGAGTAACATCTCCTTGGTACTGGTTCACAATGGTGAAGGTTGGGCTTGTTACGTGTTCCTTTATTCCCAAGCCATCTGCCAAGCCTTTGACGAAGCAGGTCTTTCCCGCCCCCAGCTCCCCGCTTAAAAGAACAAGCCATCCTGAGGTTAGCTTTTGGGCGACCTCTTTGGCAATCTGTAGGGTTCCCTTTTCTGAGCGGCTGATCCTTCTCATGTACTCAAAAGTAGATAAAGAATGGCCATTCTCACGGCAACCCCGTTGGTTACCTGATCCAGTATGACGTTTCTTTCAAACTCCATTACATCAGGTGATAGCTCAACTCCCCAGTTTACAGGTCCGGGATGCATAACTATAACATCGGGCTTGGCTTTCTTGAGCTTTTCTGCGTTTAGCCCGAAGAATCTTGAATACTCTCTCAAGGATGGAAACAGAGGGGACTTCATCCTCTCCTTTTGTATTCTGAGCATCATTATCACATCTGCATCATCAAGCACTTCATCCACGGATCCTGCCCTTTCCACTCCTAAAGCATCAGTGTATAGAGGCATCATTGTAGGTGGACCTACTACAATGGGATTTGCTTTGAGCTTTTTGAGGGCCAGTATGTTGGAACGGGCCACTCTGCTATGGGCTATATCTCCTACAATGGCTACATTCAGCCCTTCTACCTTTCCTTTCTTTTCTTTTATGGTGAATGCATCAAGAAGGGCTTGGGTAGGGTGTTCATGCTTTCCGTCCCCGGCGTTTATCACAGAGGCCTTACAGAAGGTAGTCATGTAGTGGGGAACCCCCTCGCTTGAGTGTCTCACCACAATGGCATCAACTACCATGGCTTCTATGTTTTTCACCGTATCCTTAAGGGTTTCTCCCTTTGATAGGCTGCTTCCGGATGCGGAGAAGTTTATCACGTCAGCTGAAAGCCTTTTGCCGGCTATTTCAAAGGATGTTCTTGTCCTTGTGCTCGGTTCAAAGAATAGATTGACAATGGTCTTTCCCCTGAGGGTAGGTACCTTTTTTATGTCTCTGTGAAGGATCTCTTTCATGGATTCGGCGGATTCCAGTATAGATTCTATTTCCCTTCTTTCCAGCTCAGCTATACCGGTCAGATGCTTTCTCTTTAGCATCCTTTAAGCCTCCTCAGGCGGATATTCCCACCGCCTCCTCGCCGTCTACCTCTTCAAGAAGCACAATTATGTTCTCGTCCTTTGAGGTTGGGATAACTTTTCCAACGTAGTCGGGATGTATGGGAAGCTCCCTGTGGCCTCTGTCAATGAGAACTGCAAGTTGAACCAGATTGGGCCTTCCGTAGTCCATTATGGCTTCCAGGGCAGCCCTTGCAGTTCTTCCCGTGAAAATCACATCGTCAACTATTATAATTTTTTTATGGTTAACGTCACAGGGTATATGGGTCCTTCTAACCACCGGTGCACTGCTTAAAAGGCTGAGGTCGTCTCTGTAAAGGGTTATGTCCAAAGCACCCACAGGCACCTTTTCTCCTTCAATACCCTCAAGGATCTTAGAAATCCTTTCCGCTAATACATCTCCTCTCCTTCTTATGCCTATAAGGCACAGATCCTTTATCCCTTTGTTTCTCTCCACTATCTCATGGGCTATACGGGTGAGGGTTCTTTCTATCTCTTCTTTATTCATCAAAAGCTTTTTTAATCTCATCTAAAGGCCTCCCAGACCTTTCTGTTCACCTTTACCTCGGTTCTTTTCTTGGCCTCCTGCACCAACCTGCTCCATACCTCTTCTCTCTTGGAGTTGAGAAGGGCAGGTTTTAGCTTCTTGGCTTCTTCTTCAATTTCCTTTTCTGATGGTTCTTTAAACTCCTTTACTTCAAATACTACAAGCTTACCGTTTTCAAGCACGAAGCCTTTCTGTCCGGGAGACATCTGAAGGGCTTTGTCGGCAAGTCTTCTAAATACTGCATCGCCCACTTTCAGTCCTTTTCTGGTGAAGAAATCGCTTTCTTTCACTTTGTATTTAAGCTGCTTTTCTTTGACGATTTTTTCTAAGCTTTTCTTTTCCGATACCAACTTCTTTGCCCAGTCTTGGGCTGCCTGGGGCGCCTTTTCAACCTTCAGTCTCTGTATTGCTTCCTCTTTTACCTCGTCAAAAGAAGGTATCCTTGAGGGAATGTGCCTTGTCACCACAACTATATAAAAGCCATCCTCTGTCCTTATCACCTCCGTGGGCTTGTCTTCCTCAGCCTCAAGGGCCTTTTTGATCACTTTTTTGGGCAGCTTTATCTTTGAAACAGGGGAGAGCTTCACCTTCGCTATTGGTATTCCTTCCTTCTTGCACACAAGCTCCATGGTGCTTTTGAGCATGCGTCTTTGCAGTTTCAATGCGTACTTCAGGGCTTCTTTCCTTGCCTTTTCCTTTCTAACTTCTTTGATGATTTCATCCTTTACTTTGTCCAGTGGCTTAACCTTACCCTTCTCATCTATGAACTTGTCTTGGTTTTCCTCGTAGTATTTCTTTATGTCTTCTTCCGTAACCAGTACCTTGTCTGTGAAATGTTCTGGATTGATCAGAACGTACTGTAGCTCAAGCTGAGGTTCCGTTCGGAACAGTTCCTGATGCTTTTCGTAAAAGCTTTTTGCTTCCTCCTCGCTGACTTCCGCCATGTTGGAGAAGTCGCCTATATCGGCTAAAAAGTACTTAATTTTTGCTTTTTGCAGAAGTCTTTTGGCGAATAGCTTCACTTCAGGTTCCGTTACACTGACGGAGCTTTTTACTGTAACCTCCATCTTTCTTCTCAAGATTTCGTTGAAAAGTTCCCTTTCGAACTCCACAGGAGTGAATCCGTTGAGTCTCAAAACCTGCTTGTACCTTTCGGGGTCAAACTTGCCATTTACCTGAAAGGCTTTAACACTTGCCAATGCTTCTGCAATTTCTTCGGGGGATACAGTGAAACCTTCTTTAAGAGCCATGTTCAGCACCACGGCCCGGTTTACTAACATGGAAAGAGCCTGCTCTTTAAGTCCCAGTTTTTGGGCAAGTTCCATATTGAACTTGTCCTTGTAAATGGTTCTGTAGAAGTCCAAAACCTTGGAATATGTCCTTTCAAACTCAGGCACGGTTATTTCGACTTCTCCAACCTTTGCTACGTAACTACCGCCAAAGCCTAAGAAGGTAGCCCTTCCCCAGACGAGAAATATGGTACCAACAAAGGCAGCCACAATGATCCAGAGCACAAGGCTGAACTTGCGGATGTTGCGCTGTATGTATCCTACCATCTCCTCCTCCAAAGGGCTTAAAGGTATTCCCCGAACCTTTTATACGCTTGGGGATGTTTACTCAAGGGCTTTTATGTGAAACTAATAACGCCATGGTGTGTGTTTTGGTGAACACTGGCGGAGTGGAGAGATTTGCCGATTATCCACCTTTCCTCTTGCGTATGTTTTCTGACAGAAGAATCCTTCCCCTTCCTCCTCTCTTGAGGAAAGTTGTTGCATTTTCCGTAGCTACCTTGCGATCTCCTATAGCCTACAGAAAATACAGGAAGATTGGAGGCTCTCCTATCCTGAAGATTATGCGAAAACAGGCAGAGGATTTAGAGAAACTCTTAAACATACCTGTTAGATA
>WGAU01000008.1 GCA_015494645.1 Aquificota bacterium | reverse complement strand
AGCCAGATGTATGCTTCTACATCCGCTACAAGGATCATGCAGGCAAGCTTGTTGAGGAAAAGGTGGGATGGGCCTCTGAAGGGATCAATGCCAATGTTGCCTATCAGATCCGGCAGGAAAGGCTCAGGCAGTTGAGGCTTGGTGATGAGGTTATCCCTCTGCACAAGAAGAAAAAGCAGCAGCTTAAGATTTCGGAGTTCTTCTGGGAAAAATACATCCCTCATGCTGAGGCTTCCAAAAAGCCCAGGTCTGTGAGGAGGGAAAAGGAGCTTTTCAGGCTGTGGATTGAGCCTGTTGTTGGGGACAGGCCTTTGAACAAGCTAAGCCCTTTTGACGTTGAGGCCGTGAAGATGAGGATGCAGGACAATGGCAGGTCTCCAAGAACTATCCAGTATGCCGTTGCCGTGCTAAGGCACGTGCTAAACGTTGCCAAGCAGTGGGGCTTTTTCTCAGGCGAAAATCCTGCAAGCGGGACCATAAAAATCCCTGACAATAAAAGGCTTCGTTACCTTACTCCTGACGAGGTAGAGATCCTGCTTGAGGCGGTTAAAAAGAAAAGTAATCAGCTTTACGAGATGTGTCTGATTTCCCTCCACGCTGGGCTGAGATTTGGGGAGATAGCCAACCTGCGATGGGCTGACATTGACATGGTCAACGGCTTTATCACCGTGAGGGACCCCAAGAACAAAACGGTTAGGCATGTGCCCATGACCTCCACTTTAAAGCAAATGTTCAGGGCAAAGCAGTGGGGCGAGCCTGATGAGCTGGTGTTCAAGTCAAAAAGGGGTAAAAAGATTGTTAACATATCTGGCACATTCTCCCGTGTGGTGGATGAGCTTGGGCTTAACAAAGGCGTGAGGGATCCACGCTATAAGGTAACATTCCACACGCTGAGACATACCTATGGCAGCTGGCTTGTTCAGCAGGGGGTGCCTATTTACACTGTTCAGCAGTTGATGGGGCACAAGAACATTTCCATGACGGAAAGGTATTCCCACCTTGGTGCTGAAGCCCAGAAGAAGGCTGTAGAAAAGATTGGGATGATGCTTGGCGATGTAGGAAAGGTTCTGAAGCTTGGAGAGGGTTAGAAAAATACTGGGCACAGACAGAAAGGCGCCTGTAAAAGTGGGCGATCTCGTTCCCAAGTGGGACAGTGCCGAGGAATACACACCCGTTGAGGCCATATACAGGGACTTTTTAGGCAATGAGTGCTGGATAACCCGATATACACGGGAAGAGCACATCCTGAACGACCCATCCAAGCAAAAGCGCAAAGAAGAGTATGTCAAGGCCATGAAAATGCTTCCTGATATTTTGCAAAATCCCGATGCGGTAATACATGAGCTTAAGTTCAGAAGCATATACTACGGCAGGAAAGTTAGAGATAGGCTCTGGTATTTTGTGGTTGTTGGCTTGGATACGCAAAAGATATTTACAATTATCCTGAGAAGGGATATCCCTAAGCGTGAGGGAAGGTTTGAGGTGCTGTATGAGAAAGGTTCTTAAATTCTGGGATTCTGGTGAAGGTTTCAGCCTGTATGACCCAACATTGGTAGATGAGCTTGAGTATGAGGACTACGAGTTTGCAGAAAAGGCTCTGCATGATGAAAAGGGCGCCATTGAACTTTTCAGGCACACTTTCATCACGGACATGAGAAAGGAGTTGGACAGCATCGTCCAAGACGCCCGCCGTCTCAACATCCCCGGCCGTTATGATGTGCCAGAGCTTGGCATTGAGAATGCCACCTTTGTGGAAGTCCTTGAGGCTGTCAGGAAGTATTATCGGGCCAAAAGACAGGCTGTTGCAAAGTAAAGCCTTTTGAGGAAGTAAAACCTCCTCGTAGGTTTAGTGTGGAGGTTGCCAAAAAGTCCTTGAGTATTTCAAAGGCAGATGGGGCAGGCTGTGAGGGATGTATGGGTTGATAGATTTGTCAGGGAGGCTGTCCCCAAGATAGTCAGGGAGTTTAACCCTTCAAGGATCATCTTATTTGACTCAAGAGCAAGGAGAAAGGCCAAGGATGCCTCGGACATTGACGTGATAGTGGTCTTGGACAGGTTCAAAGATGTGCCTTTTGTCAAGAGGATACCTATGCTCTAAAAGGATAAGCGGAAATAGAAGCTTTGGCTTGATTTTATCCTGTGGCTTGCATTAGTTTTTTCTCATAGGCATAGGAGGTGTCATTATATAGCGCCTTTTTTCGTGGTTAGCTATTATTTTGGTTGATGAGGTATTTTGGAAAAATACAGTAGCGGCGTGATAGACTGAGAGGACAGCGTCTTCTAACTTGTCATTTTCCCTCAAATCTCTTACGTTAAGCCCCATCTCTTGAGCTTCTTTAAGTGTAATTCCTCTACCATGAGAGGAATGCTCGGTATATGTGCTCAACTTTTTAGCTATTTCTTCGGTATCGGCTACTTTTCCCTTGCAGTTATACTTTCTCAACAAATCTACAAGATACTCAAATGAGTTTTTACGCATTGCTTCAAGGGATTGGATCAGACCTATTGGAACTTGCTTTAACCTGTTTACCCAAATTACAGCGGTTTTGGGATCTTTCCTAACTTCTTCAAATGCCCTGTTAAACTCACTTATAGCTGCTTCAACAGGGATATATCTACCATTGATCAAGACTTGAGGATCTGTGGGACCAAGGCTTGAGTATGGTCCCATGTAAATTTCATCAGCAGCGCATGCGATCATTGTGGCTCCACTCATAGCCATGTGGGGAACGAAAACCCTGATTCTTCTATAAGTTTCTCGTATATAGTTGATTATACGTTTGGTGGCTTCGTAATCGCCCCCCGGTGAGTGAATTATTAGATCCAGACATTCTTTGCTTACCCTGTAGCTACAGGTCATAAATCCCTGTATATCCTGGTCAATTATAGAGAAAAATTCAGGGGGAATTTTGGGTTGCTTGACTAAGGTAAAAGCTGACATGTAGCATATGACAGTATTTCCGGTTACGTTATGCATGTGCTCCACATACTCATCCAGTAATGCTTGTGGATGATAAATACTGGCTTCCTCAAGAATTTTATCCCAAGTAGGCATTAAGTTCTCCTATCAAGTAAGTGTATTCCTGTTCAGGTTCTTTCAACAGCTCTAACACGCTTTCCACTTCTTCTATTTCTCTCTCAACTTCTTTAAGATCCAACCCAATTCCACTGGCAGCTTTTTCCACAAACCTCATGATCTCTAACAAATCATACCTATCTTCTCTCATAGCGCCCTCCCTCCTTGAAATCATCATATACAGAGTATGCTTACAACTTCAAGATTGCTGATCTTTTAAAAAACGGCACCTCCTCGGTGGTTGGGGAGGTGGGGTGGGAAAGTGTAACGCCTCCACGGGAGACTGAGAGATAAGAGCAGGGTCAGGAGTCGTTGTCGGGGGATTGTTGTTCTTTTCTTCGGAGGTATTGTCTCTTGGTTTTAGCTTTTATTTGACATTCCCTACTGCAATATTTTTGACCTCCACGGTTGGGCAAATAAAGTCTTCCACAAAATTCGCATATTTGTAAGCGTAGTAACCCTTTGAACATGAAGTTCAAACAATGCCAAGCAAGCGCTTGTATGAAGGCCCTCTCAGGGGTTATAATTAGCTCTCTAGTTTGTTCATCGTATTCAAAACACAAGCCATCAGAAAGCTCATCCCAGAAGAAGCCCCTAAAACCAAAATCAATTTTCTTTCTGAATAATTCAGCAAGTTTGATATAAGACTCTATCTTTTCTCCCCATAGAGCATAGCTGTTTGGATCTAAGGCAAATTCTTCGGGCAATGCTATTTCTACTTCATCTTCATATTTGTCTTCTTGAGGTTTTAATTTTGCATCCCAGAGTGTTTTGTAATTAGATTCCTCTTCACCTTTTGTTACAATAGAAATCTTGGCATTCACAAAGGTTGGCAAGTATTCAAACTTTATTTTCTTGTCAGATAGTATGCTAAGCAAATGCTTTCTAAT
>WGAU01000007.1 GCA_015494645.1 Aquificota bacterium | reverse complement strand
GTTAAGGGACTTATGGATATGGGGGTTCATGGGGTAATGGTGGGGAGGGCAGCGCTCATTCGCCCGTGGTTTTTTAGAAATGTGTGCGATCCAGATTTTGAACCACCAGTTCATGAACCTATTGAGCTTGTGTCAAAGTACATAACCAAGTACCTTCCGAAAAACTGGTGGGAGAAGAGGTTTCTCTCTTTCTGTTACTGGTATTTTCAGAACTTCTCAGAGGCTTTGTATCTTTTGAGGAGGCTGAATAGGGCAAAAGGTTTTAATGGTAAAGTGGAAGAAGCGTTAAAGGTGGTAGAGGGGCTCAGGCCTCGCAAATATCCGGTGTATCCTTTCCTTTCTCCTTGCTAACGTTTGATTTGGCAAACTACCCAATCCATAAAACAATCCCTTCTTCATGAGGGAAGTTTTCCAATTTTTTGTAGCTTTAGGGATAGACTTTGAAGGCTACGAAGATTGGAAGTCGCAATCCCTTCTTCATGAGGGAGGTTTTTCCAACGGTGCGTTTGCGATTACTAATGATATCAGTAGCCTGCAGACAATAATCTGCAAGCCTATGTTACCTTTTTCACTATCTCTGTATACATCTGCATTTATCTCCACCATGAGACAGCTCAACTATCTGTTATAAAATCATTTAGTCTTCTTCGGTGGGGTTGAAGGAGGCTATATACGTAACTGGTTGATTTTATTGATTTTTATGAACAGACCGAAAAGTGGTGAACCCTACCGCCTCCCTCAAGCTGACGGATCCCCATTTTAGGTTCCTGCAATTAGGTAATAAAGCTTGCACCTAAATATTGCCATAACAGGCTGTTTTTGTCCATAATATATTTCAATACGCTAAGCCTTTGCCGTTGCAAGGTAGTGGTATGGACCGCATGGTTCAATTACCACTTGGACAAACCCTGTATTTTTCAGAATACTGGCAAGCTCGTCCTGTTTAATTCTTATCTCTAAGGGGGGGCCAAAGGGTGTGGGTTCTGGGATGAACTCCACTGCCAAAAGCAGACCTTTGGGGGATAGAACTCTTAGCGCTTCTTTAAGCACTTCGTTGATCAAATTGTTGTCTTTGAAGTCGTGAAGCACATTAGCAAAGAGAATACCGGAAAGGGACTTATCTTTAAAAGGGAGTGTTTTTTGAAGGTCCAGTCTCACCGGAAATATACGGTCCTTTAGCCCTGAGCGCCTTTCTTTTAGAGTCAGAAGCCCTTCTTTCCATAGATCACAGGCAATCACTTTCAGGCGTGGGTTTCTTTTTGCGAAAGCCATGCTGTAGCTTCCGTATCCACAACCCAAATCTCCGAAGAGACCTTTGAGCTTCTGCACCTTTCTTAGTACAATGTCAGCGTTAATGATTTTGAAGCTGTCCTTTCCAGCACCGGGCGGCCTTTGCATGCTTATTAGGTTAAAAAATTTTAAGGAGGTAAGCAATGGATGTTCCCACAAAGGTCAAACAGTACATTGAAGAAAACGATAGGTTGGTAAAGCTTTTGGGGGTAAAGATAGAAGAGGTGCGGAAGGGCTACGCTAAGGTATCTTTGAAAGTTGAGGAAAAGCACATGAACGCTGCCGGAGTGTGCCAGGGTGGGGTGATCTTCACCTTGGCGGACCTTGCTTTTGCCCTTGCCAGCAACAGTCATGGCAAGGTGGCGCTGGCATTGGAGATGAGCATAAGTTACCTTAAGGCTGTGCCTTTGGGAGAAAAGCTTACTGCTGAGGCCAGAGAGGAGTATCTGGGCAAAAGGACTGCTACTTACATAATAACAGTATTTACGGAAAAGGGAGAAAAAGCGGCCATCCTCAAAGGGACGGCCTTTAGGTTTGTTGATAGGGATTTCCCCCCAGAGTAAGCTTACTTGGAGAACCCCTTCTTCACCTCTTCCACAATCCTCTGGAGCTGATCTACAAGGGAGGACAGCTCTTCCGAAAGTTGTTTCATTTTGTTTACCTGTTCAAGGTTGACCTTAGCTGCATCGGCTATTCCTTCGGATCTTCTTGCCATTTCTTTAGTTATGCTGCTTTGTTCTTCAATAGCTGCTGCAACCTGAGACATTTGATCGGTGATTTTTTCTACATCGCTCTTAACCTTGTTGAAGAACTTTTCAATCTCGCTTACAATCCGCTTTCCTTCTTTTGCTTCCTCAACTCCTTTGGTTATAACTTCGGTTCCTTGATTGATCTCTTCCATTATGCCTTCTATGATGCGTCTTATATCCTCTGTGGACTTTTGAGTTCTTTCTGCAAGCTTTCTCACCTCGTCAGCCACAACGGCGAAGCCCCTTCCGTGCTCTCCGGCTCGTGCTGCTTCAATGGCTGCATTAAGCGCCAGAAGATTTGTTTGGCTGGCTATATCGTTTATAACGTCAACTATTTGTCCTATTTCCTTGGAGCTTTCTCCAAGCTTCCTTGTGGTTTCCGCTATGTCCTCTATGGTTTTGATCAAATTGCCCATACCTTCAGAGACCTCTTCAATAACGCTTTTGCCATCTTCAATCACCTGGTGCATGTCATCAACGGCAACTTTCACTTCCTCCGTTCTGATGGCTATGTCTTCAGAGGCTACAGCTATTTCGTCGGTTGCATGGGCTATTCCCTCGCTTTCTGTTAGCTGTTTCTGGGCTGCATCCTCTATTGACGAAGCAAAACTCACTATGTGCTGGGTGGAGTTTGCTACCTTAGTAGCTGCCTCTGACACGTTGAGGATCTGTGAAGCAAGTCTTTCAACCAAACGATTCAGCAAGGTTCCCATTTGGCCCATTTCGTCATTTCCTTCTTTGAATCTGAAAGAGAAGTTTCCTGAGGATATGATTCTGACGCCCTCCTTGAAAGCTTCTATGGATCTTCCAAGGGTGAGGTTGAGGACAACAACACCTATGATCAACATAACAACGCCAATGACGGAAACAATGACAATCTGTGCCCTTCTTATGTTTGCTAAGGATTTTAGAGCAGTTGCATCGTACTTGATGATGAAGTAGCTGTTTATGTGTCCTATCTGCCAGTTTTGGTGGCATCTTATGCAGTACCTTGTGGTTTTGACAGGTATAACTTCAACAACACTTTCGGTAGAGACAAACCTTGCTTCTTTGTCACCAACCCTCTTTACAAGCTCGGAATAGCTCTTTCCCACAAGACTTGGAGAGGAGGAGTACTTTATCCTTCCATTGGCGCTTGTGAGGGTGAACTCTTTAATGTTCTTTTCGGAAGCTATTTCCTTCAGTATAGAATCAAAGGCGTTCATGTTGCCCTTTCTCAGGGCATCAATGGAGCCTTTCACTGCTATTCTGGCGGATACGCCCACCAGGTCGTGCAGAAACTTCTCTTCCTTTTTCTTGGTCATGAACCCGGTGATAATGATGGTCAGTATTATGAAGATTATACTTGCGGCCATCACCAAGGAAACTTTGGTTTTGAGGGTCATGTTAACCTCCCAAAATTGCTTTTAGCCTACGATTTTTTCTTTAGGTCTGATCTTCTTGGGATCGCTGTAAATGCCTTCTTCCGGGCTGTACGGGAACTTAGGATGGGCGCATCCTATGCAGGGAGCGTTGGCATCAATACACCAGGATGTATTTCTGTTATAGCGTCTCAAGGGGCAGTCCGCATATGTGATAGGACCATGGCATCCCATCTTGAAGAGACACTCACGTTTCTGGTTGTAGTCGGTCACATACTTGTCCTGTGCGAAGTACTGGAAGCGCTGGCAATTGTTGTGGATGATGTCCGGATAGTACAGCTTTGGTCTGTTGTCCTTGTCCAGCTTGGGCAGTTTCTCAAAGGCTACTATATAAGCAACGGTTCCTGTTACCCTGTGGGAGTTGGTGGGACATCCGGGGATCCTTACATAGGGCTTGTTTAGACCTTCCTGCTGCATGAATTCCACCAGCGAAATGGCTCCGGTCTCCTTGTTCGCAGCCGGTATTCCACCGTAAGAGGCGCAGGTACCAACTGCGACCACTGCTATAGCTGATCCTATTACCTTTTTCAAAAGATCGGTAAGGTAGAACTCACCTACCTTGCATGCCCCAAGCATCTTGTAAGGCACCGCTCCTTCAAAGCAGAGGATATAATCTTTGTTCCTTAGTTCTTCTTTTATAATTCTCATAACTAAATCGCCCTGGGCTACAGAGACTACGGGATGAAACCTCAGATTTATGATATTTGTAATAAGCTCAGGAACGCTTGGCGAATCACCGTAAAGGAGAGACACACTGTCTCCAGAGCAGGACTGTCCTTGCAGCCAGAGGATGTTTACCTCTCCTCGTCCTATCTTCATGAAGGCTCTTGCAAAGTCTTCGGCAAACAAGAGGGATCCTGTAAACAGCAGACTTATCCTGCCGCAGTATTTCAAAAATTCCCTTCTGGTCATTTTCTTTCCCATAGTGGACCTCCTAATGTATTGAACATGCCGTGCAGGGATCGTAGCTTCTTATAACCCTGCCCACTTCTATCAGCCCTTCTGAAAACCGCACAGGTGTGCCTTCCAGCGCCTTTTCAACAGGGCCAGATTTATTGTTGGCGTCCCTTGGGGAGAAGTTCCATGTGGATGGAACCACCATTTGGTATTTGGTTATTCTACCACTTTCTGCTTCTATGTAGTGTAAAAGCTCTCCTCTTGCTGCGTTGGAAAGGCCCAGCCCGCTGCCCGACACCTTATCGCCTACATCAACGGTGACGATGGTAGACTCGCTGGGGTTGAGCTTACCGAGGGCCCTGTTAACATACTCTAAGAGCAGTTTGGCTTCAAAGGCTCTGGCGAGGTTCCTTCCATTGGTGGAAAAGACCTCCTTAAATCCTACACCAAAATGCTTCTTTAGAAAGTCCAAGAAGAGCTTTCTTGTTCTATCAGTTACCATAATCCTTGATATGGGTCCTGTTTCCATGGGATGTCCTTTGTATCTTGGAGCCTTGACCCAAGAGTAAGCCCCTTCCTTTCCGTAATGGGGCTTTGTGCTTTCCCTTCTGAAGCTTTCAGCTTGGCCGTCGTAGTAGGAGTGGGCCACATCTTCTACAATGCCATCAACGTCCAGAGGGTACTTCTTGCCGTTGATCATAACGCCCTTTTGGTAAAGGGGGTCACTTGTGGCCTCAAAGCCTCCGTAGGATATAAGGTTCATGTAGCCATGTCCAATTCTGAAGTACTCCCTGTACCTTTTTGCCACCTCAATTACAGAGGTAAGGTATTTTTTCTCAACAAAGTAAAGGAGTTTGTCTGTGATTGTGGATACCTTTGCTATTCTGTCCATAGTCAGTTCAACACTTACCCCACCGGGGAAAACGTTATGGGCAAAAGGCGCTTTTCCTCCCAAGGTTGCCAGTGCGCTGGATCCCAAGGATATTTTGTCAAAGGCTTCTATGTAGTTAGCCACCAGTGGGATGGCCGTTTCGGGATCGGTTATGTAATCTCCCGGCACCTTTTTGGTGTAAAGATAGGGCCTTTTGGAGATAACCCACTCTTTCAGCTTGGAAAGCTTGGGGTCCCTGCCCCTGTATTTGACAAGGGCTGCGAAGTCAACGTAGTCGGGCAAAGCCAAGTGGAAGAAGTGGAGTATGTGATCTATGGCCATGTGTAGTGCCAGTATAATGTCTTTTAGCAATTTACCGTTTGGTGGTGGCTCCACCTTGTAAAGGTCGGCAAGGGCTTTGCTTGATGCGATGCCGTGCACCTCGTGGCAAACCCCGCAAACCCTCTGGGTTATTCTTTGGGCATCCAGAGGGTGCCTTCCTATGAGAAGGTTCTCAAACCCCCTGTACATTTCTCCGCACACCTTGGCGGAGGTGACCTTACCCCCTGATACATCCACCTCAACCTTCAGGTGTCCCTCTATACGTGTTAGAGGAGAAATCCTTTTAACCATGTCGGCCTCCCTTGGGTGGGCTGTTTCAAATACAATGATAGCTCCATTTCCTGGATAATTCAAATGAAAAGATCGTGTTTAAACTGTGTTTCTTAAACTGTGGCATGATGTTTGCTAACAGAAAAGGCAGGAGGTGTGAGGGATGGTAAGTAGCCTGTACACCGCAGCATCGGGAATGATAGCCGAGCTGAGAAAGTTAGATGTGGTTTCTAATAATCTGGCCAATGTTGACACTGTAGGGTTCAAAAGAGAAGGTATAACCTTCTCCGATTACTTCTATCATATAGGGCTTGTTAGGGGATCTGCCAGAAAGTACGAGGCCTATCCAGAGAGGCCCGTTACTTACTGGTTTGATGCTCAAAATGCCGTGGTTTTCCCGGATGAGCATTACTTCAACTTTTCACCGGGTGCTTTAAAGCAGACTGATAATCCTCTGGATGTAGCCCTCACAGACCGAGGTTTCTTTGTTGTGCAAACTCCCAGAGGAATTATGTTTACAAGAAAGGGTAACTTTCATGTTGGGGCAGATGGGATTTTGAGGAACGTGGATGGATACGAGGTTTTGGGAAGGGTGGCACCCAATCTGCCTCCTGAGCCTGTGGTGTTGCAGCCAGGAGTCCCGGTGAGGATTACAGAGGATGGATGGGTTGTTCAGAACGGGAACAAGCTTTACCAGCTTGAGATAAGGGATTTTAACGGTGACTACAACAGGTATCTTGAGGCATACGGATATGGCTACTTCAGGGCGAAAGATCCCAAAAATACAGGCTTTTTTGTACAGCAGCCGGCCTTGGCTGTGGGCTATTTGGAAACCAGCAATGCCGATGTGGTGAGGGAGATGGTGAATCTCATTAAATGCGTGAGGCATTACGAGGCCTGCCAAAAGGCGGTGCAGGTGACCTTTGAAGATGCAACGGGTAGAACCGTTAATGATGTAGGAAGAGTAGGTTAGGGAGGTAAGCCATGATCAGGGCACTTTGGACAGCAGCAACAGGAATGAGGGCACAGCAGTTAAACATTGATGTGATTTCCAATAACTTGGCCAACGTCAATACCGTTGGCTTTAAAAAGACAAGGGCAGACTTTCAGGATCTCATGTATCAAACCATAAGGCCCCCTGGGGCAGATTCTACCGCTACCACCAAGTATCCCACCGGTATACAGGTGGGTTTGGGAACAAGGGTGGCTGCTCTTGAAAAGATATTCCAGCAGGGAAGCTTCAAGCAAACGGGCAATCCACTTGATCTTGCCATTGAGGGCAAGGGTTTCTTCAAGGTGCAGCTACCCAATGGGGAGATAGCTTACACGAGGGCTGGTGCCTTTAAGCTGGACGATCAGGGAAGGATTGTTACATCCGATGGTTATCCTTTGGATCCTGTAATTACTATCCCTCCCGATGCCATAGATATATCCATAGGTGAGGATGGAACAGTCAGCGTTCTTCAGCCCGGAAACACTGCTTATACCCAGGTAGGTCAGATAACCTTGGTGGATTTTGCCAATCCCGCAGGTTTGAGGGCCATAGGAAAGAATCTCTTTAAAGAGACAGAGACTTCAGGAGCGCCCATAGAGGGAACTCCTGGACAGGATCAATTTGGGACCATTGCTCAAGGGTACGTAGAGATGTCCAACGTAGATGTGGTGGAGGAGATGGTAAATCTTATAGTAGCTCAGAGAGCTTATGAAGCCAACTCCAAAGCCATTCAGACGGGAGACGATATGCTCCAGATAGCCAATAACCTTAGGAGGTAATGGATCATGAGATGGCTTCTGGCGCTGGCGGTGTTTATTAGCACTTGTGCCTATGCATCTGTCAAGGAAACGATTGTGAGCTATATAGCCTCGCAGCTTGCAGCTCCTGTTAGGGTAACAGAGCTTAGCTCCTCCTACAGGGATTTTGACGCCTCCAAAGATTACGAGATGGTTTCCTACAGGGTTACCCCTTCTGGAAGGGCATGGTTCCTGCTTAGGAACGGCGCCAGAAGCTTCTGGGTTCAGGCCAAGTTCTCCGTTCAGAAGATGGTTGTTGTGTCCAAGGGTTTAATAGACAGGGGAGAGATCATTTCTTCCAATAAGGTAGAGACGAAGCTTATTTGGCTTTCTCCTTTAAAAGCGGGAAAGGTTCTTGGATACGAGGACGTTGTTGGAAAGGTGGCAACGCGGCGCATACAGCCCGGTGCCATCATTACGTCGGGCATGGTGAAGAAACCTTTGGCGGTGAGAAGGGGTGAGTTGGTAAAGTTTTTGCTAAAGGAGGGAGCAGTGGAGATTGAGGGAGTGGCAAGGGCCATGAGAAACGCAAGCGTAGGTGAGATTGTAGAGCTTAAAAACCTCTCTTCGGGAAGGATCTTCAGTGGGGAAGTAATAGGAGAAGGGAGGGTGGTGGTAAGATGAGAAGGATAGTAATCTTAGTAACTTTTGCGACACTGCTTGCTGGGTGCGCAACAGCTCCAAAGTCCAGAGGTCCCAAGGAGAGCTTCTATAAGAGCGAGAGGATGTATGAGGCCATGAAGGTGAAAAGGACCTATCCTTCTACAGGGTCCCTTTGGACGGATAATTACTTCTACTCGGATATAAGGGCGAGAAGGGTAGGGGATATAGTAACTATTGTGGTGAGAGAATACGCAAGCTCAAGGGATTATGGTGCTACAGAATCCAAAGAGAGTCTTTCCTTTTCCTCAATATTAAAGAGTCTTTTTGGTCTGAAGGATGATGTGTCCCGCGTTACAGGCTTACAGGATCCCACTAATCTTCTGGATGTTTCTGGTTCTGGGAATTACAAGGGAAGCGGGAAAATAGAACAGACCAGTTCTCTGCAGACGAAGATAACTGCTGTGGTAACCCAAGTGCTTCCCAACGGGAACCTTGTGGTGGAGGGCAGAAGAACCATAGTGGTGAACGGCGAGAGGAAAATCA
The DNA here is from genome assembly GCA_015494645.1 of Aquificota bacterium. Taxonomy (GTDB): domain Bacteria; phylum Thermosulfidibacterota; class Thermosulfidibacteria; order Thermosulfidibacterales; family Thermosulfidibacteraceae; genus Thermosulfidibacter. The sequence continues at coordinate 21,059 of WGAU01000007.1, read as the reverse complement.
TAGCCGTTAGGGGTGTTGTCAGGCCTCAGGATATAAAGCCAGATAACACGGTTTCTTCAGAGGCCCTTGCCGATGCGGAGATTGTTTATGAGGGCAAGGGCATAGTTACCCAGAGCCATACACCGGGGCTTTTCACTAAACTGCTCATGTTCCTGTGGCCTTTGCTGTAGGGAGGTGTGCCATGAGGAAGCTGATGATAATACTGATAATCTTGGCCTTCGCAGCCATAGCCTTTGGAGCAAGAATAAAAGATCTCACTACTGTTGAGGGAGTGAGGGAGAATCTCTTGGTTGGGTATGGGCTGGTGGTGGGACTGGACGATACAGGAGACGATACCAAGATGTACTACCAGACCATATCCAACATGCTGGAAAGGTTAGGGATACATGTTCCTGCCGACAAGGTGGATGTAGGCAACGTGGCGGCAGTGATCGTTACAGCCAAGCTTCCTCCCTTTGCCAAGCCCGGGATGAGAATAGATGTTGATGTGGCATCCATAGGAGATGCGAACTCTCTACAGGGCGGAACCCTTATAATGACTCCGCTCTTTGGTCCAGATGGTAAGATATACGCCGTTGCTCAGGGACCGGTATCCATCGGTGGCTTCAATGTAAGGGGAGGAGGACAGAGAGTACAGAAAAACCACCCCACCGCTGGAAGGATTCCCAACGGGGCCATAGTTGAAAGACCAGTGCCCTTTTCCTTTCCTGAAACGGGAGTTGTCCGCTTCAACCTGAACAATCCGGATTTTATAACCGCTTACAGGATAGCAAAGGCGATAAACAAGGTCTTTCCCGGTGTTGCCAAGGCCATTGATCCTGCAACGGTCAATGTGGTGGTGCCACCAGACTTCAGAGGGAGGGTGGTGGACTTCATAGCTCAGGTTCAGGAGATAGAGGCGGTTCAGGACAAAAGTGCGAAAATTATGATCTCCGAGAGGACGGGGACCATTGTTATGGGAGCCGATGTAAGGGTGCTTCCCGTGGCTGTGTCCCATGGGAGCCTTACGGTAAAAGTGGAAAGCACTCCACAGGTATCCCAGCCGGCACCTGCTTCTGGTGGTGCCACGGTGGTAACTCAGAAAAGTAAGCTATCTGTGGAAGAGAAGAAGGGACCTGTTTTCACCATAGGTATGGGCAGAGACGAGGTGAGGGTGAGCGATCTGATAAGAGCTCTCAATAGAATAGGGGCCTCTCCCAGGGATATCATAGCTATTCTTAGGGCTATAAAAGCGGCTGGTGCCTTGGAAGGGGATCTGGAGGTGATGTGATGACAGCGGGGGTGCAAGAGCAGCTTTTCTACGGGTACTGGAACAGTGTGGCTCCAGATGTGAGGAATGTGAAGGATGCAGCCGATGCTTTTGAGAGTATGCTTTGGCAGATGGTGCTCAAGGAGTCTTTCAAGAGCTTACCCAAAGGCTCTTTCTTTAACAGTAGGGGAGAAAAGGGGATATATTCCCAGATAGTCATATGGAAGCTTGCGGACTACGTGTCAAAGAGCGTTGAAACAGAAATAGGAAGAAAAATTTATGAAAAATTCAGTGAGGTATACAGAAATACACCTTCCCGTCCGATATATAGAGTAGATGAAAAACACAGGGGAGGTGTATCATGAAGGTGAACGGTAGGATTCAGCAATTGTACCAGTACATGCAGCAGGATGCCACCAGGGTGAGAAACACCCAGGGAACAGCCCAGCAAGGGGCTGCTGGACAGGCCCAAGGCGCTGCGAGGACTGCAAGAAGGGACAGGGTGGAAATCTCCAATCAAGCGAGGAACGCTGAAAGGATGCAGGCACAGTTGAGACAGCAGGAACAGGCAAGGGCTCAGAGGGTTGAGCAGGTGAGACAGCAGGTTCAGCAGGGAACCTATCAGGTCAACGCTAAGAGAACCGCTTACGGTATGGTCAGGGAGAACATCATTGATAAGCTGGTGAGGTGATGTGGCTGGACAGACTCATAGGGCTTCTTGAGAGGGAGCTTGCCCTTGTGAATGAGATGAGAGAGCTTCTCGCTCAGGAACGGCAGGCTATAGTTGCCAACGACACTTCTTCTCTTCTGAAGATAGCGAAGAAGAAAGAGACCTTGGGGATGAAGCAGAAGATCTTGGAGGAAGCGAGGCTGTCCTGCCTCAAGAATGCTGGCAAGGAGGGTTATACCGTTAGCCAGCTCATGGAGGAGCTGGCCCCTCGTGAGAGGGAAAGGCTACAGGATGTTTGTAGCAGACTGAAAACCTCTGTTGAACGCTTAATGTGGGAAAACAAGCGCAATGCGCTTCTCATAAACAAAGCCATGGAGCTAAACAACGAGCTTTACAGGATATTTTCGTCTGCCTATGGGCTATCCTACGGGCCCGATGGCAGCCTTAGTGCGGACTTTCAAAATGGGAACATTACCCTAAGGGGTTAGGATAAATGCCCACTCTGTTCGGCATACTGAACGTAGGCAAAACGGCTCTTCTCAGTAGCCAGAAGGCAATGAGTGTAACCGGTGAAAACCTCGCCAATATTAACACGCCGGGGTATGTGCGGAGAAGACCGGTTCTTCAGGAGGACTTCAGCTATGCCGAGGGGCATCTCTACTTTGGAACAGGGGTTCAGGTAAAGGAGATAGAAAGGGTTGTTGATAAGGTTCTTGATAAAAGGGTGACGCTGGAAAAGGGTGAGAATGGCTTCTGGAGTGCCCTTGAAGATGTAGCGTCTTCTGTGGAGACCGTCTTTAACGAACCTCAGGGGCTTGGTTTGTCAGACAGCCTTATAGCCTTTTGGGATGCGTGGCAGGCCCTTTCCTCTAATCCTGAAGGCAAAACGGAAAGGGATGCGGTGGTAGAGAAGGCGCAACAGTTGGTGGGCAATTTTCAGGAAATCAGGCGCTCCTTGGAAAATGTTGTGAACGATGGCGTGGAGAATATCAAGAACTGGGTGGTTGAGGTAAACACTTTGGTGAAGGAAATAGCCGATCTGAACAAAAGGATAAAGTACGCTGAGGTGGGGGACAAAAAGATAAACGATTTGAAGGATAAGCTCTACTATAAGCTTAAGAAGCTTTCGGAGCTTACAGGGGCCTACTACACCGAAGGCGATGACGGGGTCCAGGTGTATTTGGACAATGGAGTTTCCTTAGTGGAGGGGGATAAGTATAGGGAGATAGAGTTTGAGGAAGGGGATTTTTTGCGCAAGGAGGTGGGAATACTCAACAATATCGTTTACAGAAAGGAAGCCCTCTTTGAGAAACGTTACATGAAACTCACCGTTTCTGGAGAGGATATAACCAAGGTAATCAAAGGGAAGATGGGGGGGACTATCAACGGCTTGATAAATATGGCGGATCACTATCTTGCGGAAGTGGACAGACTCTTTTCTGAACTGGCCTATCGGGTGAACATGAAGTATGTGGCGGGAATAGGTCTAACACCAGTTTCTTCTTACACGAGCGAGGCCAAAGCGGACGATCCTTCAAAGGCAATAAGAGATGCAGAAGGTCTCTTCTTCAGGGATAGACTCACTGCAGGTGCTTTTGAGATAAGGGTGTGGGACAAGGATGGTAATCTGGTGGAAAGTAGGATGATAGAAGTGAATCCCGACGACAGCCTTTTGAAGATCGCCGATAAGATCAACAAGATGTCCAACGTGAAAGCGGATGTTACAAGTGATGGAAGGCTTTCCATATACACTACGGCCGGCTACGTAATTTCCTTTAGCGAGGATACGTCTGGCTTTTTGGTGTCCATGGGAATAAACACATTCTTCGTCGGGGACAACATAAACAATCTTGATGTTAGTGCATCCATAAAGGCCAATCACATGCTTGTGGCGGCAGGGAGCACTCCCAACATCGGAGATAACAGGGTGGCCCTTGAGATCGCCAATCTTGCCTTTGGCAAGTTCATGGATGGGGATAGGACCTTTGGGGAATTTTACGATGCTATGGTGGGTGAGATTGGAGCCAAAACTGCAAGGGTGAAGGACATTCAGGATGATACCGAGAAGTTTCTTAACTTTTTGCAGGACAAGTGGGACGAGATCTCAGGAGTAAACATAGATGAAGAGATGACCAACCTTCTTAAGTTTCAGAGGGCGTATGAAGCTGCCGCCAGATATATAACCACCGTGGATGAAATGATGAATAGGGTGATAAATGGAATGGGTCTGGTGGGTAGATGATGAGGGTTACGCGCAACCTGCTGGTAGATAAGTTTTTGAGGATACATAAGGAGATAATGGATTCGCTGGAAAGGGCTTCTTACCAGCTTTCTACGGGTAAGAGGCTTGAACAGCCCAGCGATGATCCAGCAGGTACTTCTCAGATTCTCACCCTCAAGAGAAACATTGAGGAGATGGATCGTTTTCTCAAAAACATGGACGTTGCAGATACATGGCTTGGTATTACCGATTCAGCCTTTGATAAGCTTGATAGGTACATAGAAAGAGTAAAAGAACTTGCCTTACAGGGTGCCAACGACACTCAGGATGCTGACTCCAGAAGCGCCATAGCTCATGAGCTTGGTCAGATATTTGAGGAACTTGTTGACATTGGAAACACTAAGGCTATGGACAAGTACGTCTTTGGAGGAACCAACACCGCCAATCCACCCTTTGCGTATAACAAGTTCAACTCTGTGAGGTTGGGAGTTTTGCCCGATAGCAACATGGAGATAGAGGTTTCTGAAGCTTTTTCCGATCTTTACCAGTTTGATTCTGGCAGTTACAAGCTGTTCATAAAGAGGGAAGGGGACAGCCTGCGGATTTGGATGGAGAATGAGAAGGGAGAGGTGGTGCAGATAGACTCCAACGGTTCCGACGACAGCGGCACAAGTGCAAACGTTTTCGTTGACAGGGCGGTTTTCAAGCCTTCCATCTTGGGGGGCAAGATCTACGGCACCTTTGATACGGGAAGGGGCTTCAGGATCAATTTCAACGGCGTGGATCTGACCACATTTGATACATTAAAGGTGGTGGAACTTGAGTATGTGAAGGGGGGAGAGGTTGTTTACACCGGCAATGGAGAAGAACAGCCTGTTCAAATAGGGTACAACAACAGGGTTGTTATGAACACTCCCGGTGAGGGAGTGTTCAAACCTGTGAACAAAACCCTTGCTGCGCAGGTTTATTCCAAGGAAACCCTTTACGAATCCTTGCCCTTTGACCGGCTGGAGCAGCCAACAGGCTCCGTTTTTGAGATTGAAGGAACCGCTCACAACGGGTTGCTGGCAGGATCGGCTTATGTAGTGGCTCCTAATGCTGTGGACTTCCAGAGGCTTGGAGGGGCCACAGCGAACATAACCTTGAAATTTTACATAAATCAGGGGGGCACCATTGTATCAAGCAGCATAACCTTAGGGCAGGGCTCCTATGAAAAGATAGAGGAGCTCGTTGATGTGGTTAAGTCCCTATTGGATGCCAATCATGTGCTGAGGGATAGGGTGGAAGTTTCCGCTCAGGGAGATCATTTGGTATTTCACCTGGTGGATCCCGGAGCAAACTACATGTATGTTAAGGAAGAGTCTCCATACACGGAGAGTGTTTTAGGCTTCAAAGACGGTGTGGGAAGCTGGGGGTTCACCCCCGAATATGTGGTTTCTCAAAGGATAAGAGGCAGGGTGTTTAAGCCTATAACCGCTAACGAAACTTTTGAAGTAACAACCATAACTGGAAGCTTTACGGTGAGCGTTGTTGCTACAGATGTGGCAACTCCCCTTTACACTGCTGAAAAGATTGAGCCGAGGCTTTTCAGTGAAATATCTGCCGGCACTACCATAAGGGTATCTGCTGGAGGTACCACTTACAAGCTTACTTTTAGCGATGATGTCACCACCTTGGACGAGCTGATTAAACAGTGGAACGATGTGAACAACTGGACTTCTGCGACAACCCTTAATGATCCTCCTGTTGTAATGGTTAAGGAAGGGGAAACCAACTTCAGATTGGTTTCCATGTTAGATGTGGATCAAGTAAGGTTTACCACAACATCTGCAGGAACCCTTTATCTCACTGGTATAGCAGGTTCTTACGATGATACAGAGTACACTTTGAGCTACCAGCCCTATATGAACTCTTTGGAGTACACGGCTCTGCGGTTGGCATACCATATAAGTCAGGATTCTGGATACTCTTTATGGGCAAGAACCGATGGAGGTGGTGGCATTGAGGTGGTGGATAAAAGGGGGAACTTTGAGTTTAGGTTTAGTGATCCCAATGGTGTGGCTGCGGTCTTTCCAAAGGAGGAAAAAAACGGGAACTACATCTCAAATTCTGAGATAGATACAGTAAAGGAACTTATAAACCGTGTAGAAGAGATATACAGGTACCACGTGAGAGGCTATGTGAAGGATAATATGCTTTATTTTGAGGATAAGATGGGTGGTGAGTCGGATTTTGACATAAACATCTCTCCTGCCGGTGGAAACAGGAAGGCCTTATTCAGCACTTTCTTTGTTATGAAGGAGGGCAGGGGAGTGGATGTTTTTGATATAGTTAGGGACCTTAAGGAGGCTCATGCAGAAAACATACCCAGACGTATGATAGATCTGCCTTCCAAATGGGAAAGCGAGGTAAGGGGAGATCTTCTACACACTGATTTAACGGTTATGACCGATGGCGAATTCAGAGGGGATTACAACACCACATGGCATGTAAACGTTGCCACCATTCAAAAGGTGGCAGGTGATACAAAGATTAGAACCAACAGGTACACCGCGTTCTTTGCCGAGAATGAGATAAAGGTGGCTACATCTTCAGTAACTTTAGAAGCCGCAAGTCCTATAACTTTTGTAAAAGGCAACGGGGAAGAGGTTACAAGAACTATAACGTCAAGCTTTACCTTGGATGCCTCCGATCCTTCAGCCTACTACAGGGTGTATCTTGAAAGTGGAAGCTACGAGATATCTTCTGGGGGCACCTTGATACTTAACGGTAGGATAAAGGTTCTGGTGGATAGTGATACAGGAACGGGAGACATTACAGCTACCTATAGTAGTGTATCCACCATAAAGTACATTGAATACGAAGGCTCTTTGAGAATCTCTGCGTCTGATGTTACCAAAATACAGGAGCTTAGCGAGGACGAGAAGACAAATCTGCTGCTGACCATTACAGATTCGGACGGACGCATAGTCAAGACAATGATAGTCAAACATCCTTACAGGGAGTACTATGTCAGGGATGGTGTCTATATAAGCTTTAGCTCTGGTCAGGTGCGATCCGGAGATTCCTTCACTCTGAAGGTGGGAGGTGGTATAGAAGAAAAGGTTGGTCTTCTGGATGAGGCCTACCAGCAAGTGCTTGGAAAGCGCACAGAGGTTGGAGCGAGAATGGAAAGTGTAAAAATGGCGAGAGACAGGTACGAACTCTACATAAAGCACGCCAAGGACAGAAAGGCGCCCCTGGAGGATGTGGATCTTGCCGAGGCAACTATGGAGCTTCAAAAGGCACAGACCGCTTTAAGGGCTGCCCTTATGGCTTCAGTAAGGCTCTTTACACCAACATTACTTGACTTCCTGAGGTAATGGGATGAAGGTGATGACGGATAGATTTGGGGCTATAGACGTGAAAGAAGAAGACATAATAACTATGGTGGAGCCTATACTGGGCTTCCCATATGCTAAAAGGTATGTGATTTTGAACCACAAGAAGGAAAGTCCCTTTAAATGGTTTCAATGTGTGGATGATGGCTCATTGGCTTTTGTCATTATCAACCCCAAACTTGTTAAACCCGATTATGTTGTGCCCCTTGAGGAGGAGGATGCAAAAAAGCTCCAGCTTGACAGCTTAGATGATGCGGAGGTTTATGTGCTTGTGGTTATTCCAGAAGATCCGAAGAAGATGACCGTAAACCTCAGGGGTCCTTTGGTGATAAACAGGAAAAAGAGACTTGGTAAGCAGGTGGTTATACCCGATGATAGCTATCCTATAAGGTACAGGATTTTTAAGGACTGACAGGCATGCTTGTTCTCACCCGTAAGGTGGAAGAGAGCATAATGATAGGGGACCACATAGAGATCAAGGTCCTAAGTGTAAGTGGGAAATCCGTAAAGATAGGTATAAAGGCCCCAAGGGAGCTTCCAGTCTTTAGAAAAGAGGTGTATGAGGCCATAAAGAGGGAGAATGAGGCGGCTGCGGCTGTTGGTAGGACAAGGGTTGATTTAGATACAGTGGCCACATTGCTTGAAGATGGGAAGGATAAGCTTAGCCCACGGTAGCGGTGGAAGGCTCACTTCTGAGCTGATAAAGAATATTTTTGCTAAGCATTTCTCGTTGGATGAACTGGAGGATGCGGCATACCTCTCGCTGGGCGGTGAGATTGCGGTTACCACAGATTCCTTTGTGGTAAGACCTCTCTTCTTCCCCGGCGGGGATATAGGCAAACTTGCCGTCTGTGGAACTTTGAACGATCTTGCCGTAAGCGGAGCCGAGCCTCTGGCTCTGACATGCGGGTTTGTACTTGAAGAGGGGTTTGAGATAAGGCTCCTTGAAGAGGTTGTTTCTTCCATGGTCAGGGAGTCTCAAGGGGCTGGGATAAAAGTGGTAGCTGGGGATACCAAGGTGGTAGAAAAGGGAAAGGCAGAGGGAATGTACATAAATACTACAGGCATAGGGAGGGTTGTGAGAAGATTTTCCGTTGGGGATGTGTCTCCTGGAGATCTTGTTTTGGTAACGGGTAGCATAGGCGAACATGGGATGAGTATCTTTTTAGCAAGGGAAGATGCCGATGTGGAAGTTGATTTGGAAAGTGACTGTGCCAATATGTATCCTCTTTTAAGCAGGATCTTTAACAAAAAGGGCGTGAAGTGGATGAGGGATGCAACCCGGGGAGGTTTAGCCACTGTATGTTTGGAGCTTTCTGATGCAACGGGATTGGGAATCAGACTTTATGAGGAAAAAATACCCGTAAGGGAGGATGTGTCCTTTCTGTGCGATATGTTTGGCTTTGACCCTATATACCTTGCCAACGAGGGAAGGGCCGTAGTTGTGGTGTCTAAAGGTGATGCAGATGAGGTTCTTGAGGTCCTCACCTCTCACTGGCTTGGCGAAAAGGCCTCTGTTATAGGAGAGGTAACGGAAGCACTTTCTGGAGTTGTTATGGTAACTTCATCTGGCGGGGTGAGGGCCGTTGATTATCTTGAGGAAGACCCGGTTCCAAGAATTTGCTGATGTAAAAGAACTTTCCCGGCTAATAGCCAAACTTAACATCCCCGATAGGGAAATAAAGATTCTGAATGTATGCGGTTCTCATGAACATGTTGTCTGCAAATGGGGATTAAGACAGCTTCTCCCTTTCAATATAAAGCTCATCCCCGGTCCGGGATGCCCTGTGTGCGTGACTCCTCAGGAGGACATTCTCAATGCCATGGAAATTTCCAAGGGAAGGGATGTGTTGCTTGCCACTTATGGGGATATGTTGAGGGTACCTGCTGGGGGAACCAATTTGAGAAGTTGCGGTGGAAATGTGGTAGCCATAACCTCCTGCCACCAGGTTCTGGATCTATGTAGAAAGTTTCCAGAAAAGAAAGTGGTCTTTTTCTCCATAGGCTTTGAAACCACAGCAGCTCCTGCGGCTACCCTATTCTCTGTGGATCTTCCCTCCAATTTCTTCTTTGTAAGTTCCCACAGACTTACTACCGCTGCTATGGAGAGCGTGATGGAGTCGGGTCCCGATGCCTTTGTGGCTCCGGGCCATGTGTCTGCGGTAATGGGCAAAAGGGTATGGGAAGGGTTCAGTAATAGATATAGGGTACCTGTAGTGGTGGCTGGCTTTACTCCAGAGGATGTTCTATTGGCTGTTCTTTTGATACTTAAACAACTAAGGGAGGGTAGGGCAGAGGTTGAGAATATCTATAGAGGGGTGGTCAGGACCGATGGAAATAGGAGGGCTAAAGAGCTAATGAACAGGGTCTTTATAATTTCTGATGCAAAATGGAGGGGGTTGGGAGTAATTCCCCACTCAGGTTTGGAGTTGAAAGAAGAATACAGCGAAAGAAATGCCAAGATTGTATGGGGATGGAAAGAATTTGAAGATAGGGAAGAGACAGGGTGTATATGTGGCTCAATTATAAGGGGAAAGGCTTATCCTTCTCAGTGCAAGCTCTTTGGGAACAAATGTCGCCCTCATACTCCTGTGGGGCCCTGCATGGTATCTGCTGAAGGAGCCTGTAACATCTGGTACAGGTGCGGGGCATGGTAAGATGCAGAATCGTCATAACCGGTGCTGTTCAGGGAGTTGGATTTAGGCCCTTTGTCTATAGATTGGCGACAAGCTTAGGGTTAAAGGGATGGGTGAAAAACACTCCCTTTGGAGTAGAAATAGAAGTAGAGGGCAAGCAAGATGTCCTCTTCAGCTTTATAAGCCGTTTGGACAAGGAAAGACCTTTCTTATCGCAGATTTACAGCATGGATGTGCAGATGTTGCCTGTTAAGGGATACAGGTCCTTTGAAATAGTGGGAAGCAGCTCGGAAGGGGAGGTTAAGATTGCTGTTCTTCCTGACATAGCCGTTTGCGATGAATGCTTGAAAGAGATGTGGGATCCCAAGGACAGGCGCTACCTTTACCCTTTTATAAACTGTACCAACTGCGGTCCACGGTACACCATTATCTTGTCCCTGCCCTACGACAGGAAAAATACCACCATGGCCAAGTTCGCCATGTGCCCTCAGTGCTATACTGAGTACACTAATCCTAACAACAGGCGCTTCCATGCCCAGCCCAACGCCTGCCCTGAGTGCGGTCCCACCGTGTGGCTTGAGGATAAGGGTGGGGCAAAGGTCTATGGTTATGAGGCCGTTAGGAAGTGCGCGTCCCTTATAAAGTCAGGGTCTGTTGTGGCTGTGAAGGGGCTTGGGGGGTTTCACCTGATGTGCTTGGCAATGGACGATGCCGTCTTGCAAAAGCTCAGAGAGAGAAAGAGACGCTACGAAAAGCCCTTTGCCGTTATGTTTCCAGATCTTGATACACTCAAAGACTACTGCGTTCTGAGCAATGCGGAAGAACAAGCTGTGTGCGGCGTTGAGCGGCCTATCCTACTTCTTGATGGTAAGGGTGGCCTTTCTTGGTATGTATCCTGCGGCCTAAAAACTGTAGGAGCCTTCCTACCATACACACCTCTGCATCATCTACTTTTGGCGGAGTTGAAGGTGCCTGTGGTTGCCACAAGTGCCAATGTAAGCGATGAGCCCATAACCTACCGCAATGATGAGGCGAGGGAAAAGCTCAAAGGCATAGCCGATGCTTTTTTGATGCATGACAGGGACATTGCAAGGAGGTGCGACGATTCTGTATGTTTCATAGCCTCTGGCAGGAGAATCCTTGTGAGAAGGGCGAGAGGATTTGCTCCCCTTCCGGTAGTTCACAAGCCCAACGCAGGTAAAACTATTCTGGCATTGGGTCCCCAGATTAAGAACACAATTGCTCTTGCTACGGGAGACGGGGTTTATGTGTCCCAGCACATAGGCGATTTGGACTATCCAGAAACCCGAAAGTTTCTGAAACAAACTGTTGATGATTTTCTCAGGTTGTTTTCCACTGATCCCGATGTAGTTGTAGTGGATAGGCACCCTGGTTATTACACGAGCCGTTACGCAAGGACTGCCTTCTTTTCCAAGAAAATACTCAGGGTGCAGCATCATGTGGCCCATGTTCTTTCCTGTGCCTTTGAGGCTCAGGTTCCTTTTCCGTTCATAGGGGTGGCCTTTGATGGGACGGGTTACGGCGATGATGGGACAGTATGGGGTGGTGAGATCTTTTTAGTAAGTTCCAAAGGCTATGTGAGATCGTTCCATCTAAAACCTTTTTGGCTTGCAGGCTACGAGAAGGCTGTGATTGAGGGGTGGAGGGTTGGTTTATCGCTCTTGATGGAATCGGAGATTCCTGTTCCTGCGTGGTTTCCCAAAAGCATAGACTCTAAAAGAGTTGAGATAGTTAGATGGATGCTTGAAAGAAGAAAGAACGCAATAAAGTGCACCAGTGTTGGCAGGCTCTTTGACGGGATAGCTTCCCTTTGTGGAATTAGGGATGTTTCTTCCTTTGAGGCTCAGGCAGCGGTGCTTCTTGAGCACGCGGCTGATACCACCGTTAGCGAATCCTATCCTATGCCCGTGAAAGATGGAGTCATTAACTATGTTCCTACCGTGAGATCTGTGGTTGAGGATGTTAACAGGGGAGTGGAAGTGTCCCTGATTTCGGCCAAGTTTCACAATGCCTTAGCACAAGCTATTTTGGCCTGTGCAAGAATTCTCAGGAGTGAGAACAATACTGACAGGGTTGTACTTTCAGGGGGCGTGTTCCAGAACAAGTTCCTGCTTGAGAGGATAATCTCCCTTTTGGAGTCCGATGGCTTCAGCGTTTATGTGAATCAATTGGTCCCCGTAAACGACGGTGGGATAAGCTTGGGACAGGTATATGCCGCTATTCTGGGCTCTGGTTTCTGCGTTTAAATGGTCATGCCACCGTCAACGCTTATAACGGCACCATTTATGTATCTTGCTTCATCACTGGCAAGGAAAAGGTAGGCGTAGGCCACATCTTCCGGCTTGCCCATACTTCTGAGAGGTGTTCTCTCTATGATCATGTGCTTGACCTCTTCCGGAAGTTCCTTGGTCATATCCGTTTCTATAAAACCGGGCGCCACTGCATTTACCCTGATGCCTTTAGGACCGAGCTCTTTAGCCCATACCTTGGTCATTCCTATAACAGCAGATTTGGACGCTACATAATTGGTTTGACCAAAGTTCCCGTATAGAGCCACTACGGAGCTTGCGTTGAGTATCACTCCGTATCCTCTCTCAACCATGTAAGGAACTACGGCCTTGGTGCAGTTGAATACCCCTTTAACGTTCACCTCTATAACCTGTTGAAACTCATCCTCACTCATTTTGAGCAATGTTCTGTCCCTGATAATGCCAGCGTTGTTCACCAATACATCTATCTTTCCAAACTCTTTTATAGCTCTTTCGGCCATCTGTTTTGTAGAGGCCATATCCCTAACATCAACCTGTACAGCCAGAGCTTCCCCGTTAGCGTCTTTTATCTCTTCGGCAACATCTTTTGCTCCTTGTAAATCCACATCTGCTACAACTACTTTGGCCCCTTCTCTGGCAAAAATAAGCGCTGTTGCCCTTCCTATACCCCTTGCTGCTCCTGTGATGATAGCAACCTTGTCTTTAAGCCTCACCACTTGCCTCCCTTATCCTTTCTTCAAAGTAACGGTTGGTGATTTCCACGTACTTGTCTTTAGGAAGCAAGGGACGGCTTACCCTTTCTTCAAGCTCTTTTGGTATGTATCCTAATCTACAGACAGCCTTTCCTGCTTCCCTTGCGGCTTCAATCACGTCCTGCACGGGAAAGCCCTTTTCCAACATGGCCCTTAAAGCGGGTCCGTGTGGTCTCAAAAGCTTACCGACAAATTCCCTGTGTATGTTCTTGCAGATGGCCTTTGTATGCTCCACCATGGGATCAAAGTTGTCCATTTCCCAGTAGCCGCAGTTGGATACCAAGACCATCTTTCCGTTTCCCTTGACTTCATTTCTGAGTGGATGCCGGCAGTGTCCGTCCATCACTTCAAAGAAAGGCAAGGCCAAGGGTATAGATCTATCCAACACATTTTTCAGAGTCCCAGGGAATCCGTCAACGTAAACGGGAGCCGCGAGAACGAGCAAATCGGCCTTTTTAATAGATTCAAGCACCATATCCATATCGTCTCTGAACACGCACCTGCCTGGAGTTTTTATCCAGCATGTGAAGCAACCTGTGCAGTGGTGTATGTTTAGCTTAGCTGTGTAAAAGGTCTCTATCTCAGCTTCACATTCCTTCAGCCCGTCCAGAAACGGACTGAGAATTACCGATGTGTTGCCTTTATCAAGAAGGGGGCTTCCATTAAGCACAGTTACCTTCATCTTCATCCCCTTATCATTTTTATGGCGCAGTATTCACCGCACATGGTGCAGACTTCTTCTTCGCTTTTTGGGGGCCTTTGCTGGCGCATGGCCCTTGCCTTTACAGGATCTAATGCCAGCTCAAGCTGTTTTTCCCAGTCCAGGTTCCAGCGGGCTTTGGACATCTCAAGGTCCCACTCGGCGGCTTTCTTTATACCTTTGGCAATGTCTGCTGCGTGGGCGGCTATCCTTGCCGCGATAACACCTTCCCTAACGTCTTCCACGGTAGGGAGCCTTAGGTGTTCCGAAGGCGTTACATAGCATAGAAAATCAGCGCCGTGCCATGCGGCAATGGCCCCCCCTATGGCGGAAACCAAGTGGTCATAGCCGGGTGCCACATCGGTAACCACAGGTCCCAGTACATAGAACGGAGCGCCATGGCAAACCCTTTTCTGCAGTATCATGTTGGCAGCTATCTGGTGAAGCGGCACGTGTCCAGGTCCTTCAACCATCACTTGAACCCCTTTCTCCCACGCCCTTTGGACGAGCTCTCCGATGGTGAGAAGCTCCTGTATCTGTGCTCTGTCCGTGGCGTCGGCTATGCATCCAGGCCTCAATCCATCTCCCAGTGAAAGAACCATGTCGTACTCCTTAGCTATGTCAAGGAGCTCGTCGTAGTACTCGTAAAGTGGGTTTTCCTTCTTGTTGTATTTCATCCAAGCGGTGAGTATCGCACCACCTCTGCTTACCACCCCCAGAACTCTGCCTTCCTTCTCCATACGGCTTATGCTTTCCAAAGTGACTCCACAGTGAACTGTGATAAAATCCACTCCGTCTTCTGCGTGCTTTCTTATCACATCGAAGATATGTTCCTTTTCCATATTTATAACAGGCTTACCTTTTGTGCGCTGCTCAATGGCTGCTTGGTAGATGGGAACAGTACCCACCATCACAGGGCACTCTTCAAGCACCTTACGCCTCATGTAGTCCAAGTCGCCGCCAGTTGACAGGTCCATTACCGCATCGGCTCCCGCTTCTACTGCGGCTTTGAGCTTTTCTATCTCTTCTGGGTAATTCACGTAGTCGGATGAGGTTCCTATATTGGCATTAACCTTCGTCCTAAGACCCTTTCCGATGCCCAGTATTTTACTCATATGCTTTCTGTTTTTATTCTTGGGGATGATCACCTCTCCTTTGGCAATAAGCTCTTTGAGCTCCTCAACGCCTATCCCTTCCTCTTTGGCTACAGCTTTCATCTCTTCGGTGATTATACCTGCCCTTGCAGCTTCAAGCTGGGTCATTCCTGCATCCCTCCACTGTCTCTATAAGGCTTGTTGCCACATCTTTTGGATCCTGCGTTCCAAAAAATAGAGACATAACCGCGGCCCCGGCGGCACATGCCTCCATTACATCCTTTATATTTTCCTGATTCACCCCACCAAGGGCGTAAACAGGCACCTTGGAAAGCTTTACAGCCTGCTTCAAGTATTCCACCCCCAAGGGCTTAGCCAAGGGTTTGCTCTTTGTATGAAAGATAGGCGAAAGCAGAAAATAGTCCACCTTCGCATGTAGTTTTTCAATTTCCTCTAAGCCGTGGGCAGAGTAACCTATCAATCCTTTCCAGATTTTCCTTACATCTTCCGGTGGGATGGAGTCTGCTCCTAACTGCACGCCATCGGCATTAACCGCCATGGCTACATCAACTCTGTCCCTGATCACAAGCTTGGCTCCATAACGGGATGTGAGCATTCTGAACTGCTTGGCTACGTAGGTAAGGGTCTTTGCGTTAAGATCCGGTTCCCTGAGGATGATACAGTCAACTCCTCCTTCAAGGGCTTTTTGGCATATTTCTATAAGTGGCTTGTTCTTCACCAAATGCCTGTTGGTTATGAGGCAGAGCTTGAAAGGAACCTTCATCCTCTGAGCTTTTCCAGTATGATGTTGGCTGCCTTTCTGCCGGAAAGTAACATTCCGCCAAAGATGGGACCCATCCTATGTTTACCGTAGCAGGCAACAGCGGCCATCCCCATAACAATAAGCCCAGGATAAACCTCACCGGTGAACTCTTCCGTGGCTTTTTCACCAAATTCGGCCCACATGGGCTTTTCGCCTATCACATCACCTGTGGGAGTGTTAAGCTTTTTCTTAAGTTTCTTCACCACAATGCTTGCTATCTCAGCATCATGCCCCGTTCCATCAACCACGTATTTGGCCTCTACTGTTATAGGATCAACATGCATGTTCG
This sequence comes from Aquificota bacterium, assembly GCA_015494645.1. GTDB lineage: Bacteria > Thermosulfidibacterota > Thermosulfidibacteria > Thermosulfidibacterales > Thermosulfidibacteraceae > Thermosulfidibacter. Next base: position 4,954 of record WGAU01000007.1, on the reverse strand, counting down.
TAAGCTCAACAGGAGTCCAAAGGAGAACAAGCCCGCTGACTCTTTCATCTTCCCCTTTAACCTTTACATCTATTGCGCTCCACAGGTTGAAAATCTTGGCTCCTGCCCTGATAGCTTTAAGGCCAAGAGCACATGCAAATTCAACGGCGTTGGCTATGTAGTAGCCTTTTTCCTTGTATGGAGTATAGTTTATCTCCATCTCCTGAAGTATGGGAAGGGCCTCTTCCTGAATCACAATTTCGTTGAACATGGCTCCACCGCCCCAGATGCCCCCACCAATGGAAAGCTTCCTCTCAAATATGGATACCTTAACCCCTTTTTTGGCCAAATAGTAGGCACAGGTGAGACCTGCAGGTCCAGCACCAACAATTGCCACATCTGTTTCCACAGTATCCAAGAATTTTTGCGTATAGCTCTCAATGATAGCCCTTGTTATAATCTTCTCATCAAGCATCCTGCCACTCCCTTTAATAGTTTCTTTCGCCAAAAATGGCTGTTCCTATTCTCACCATGGTGGCTCCTTCCTCAATGGCCACTTCAAAGTCATTGCTCATACCCATGGAAAGCTCTGTCAGAACTTCGCTCCCCAGTTCTTCGTTTATCCTGTCTCTAAGTTCCCTCAGCCTTCTAAACACCCATCTCACCTCTTCTGCATTCTCTACATAAGGAGCCACGGTCATTAACCCTATGAGCCTGAGGTGTTCTGCCTTTAAAGTATAAAAAACAAGCTTTTTCAATACCTCAAGCTCAGGTGGAATACCATGCTTACTCTCTTCACCTCCCACATTTACCTCTATAAGAACAGGTATTACTCTATTGAGCTTGGAAGCCCTTTTCTCAAGCTCGTCCACAAGAGATTCCCTATCTACCGAGTGTATAGCATCAAAGATTTTCACAGCATACTTTGCCTTGTTCCTTTGCAGATAACCTATGAGATGCCATTTTACCTTAAGATCCTTTAACTCTTCGTGCTTTTTGAGAGCTTCTTGAATCCTATTCTCTCCTATGTGTTCAACTCCAGCCTCAACCGCTTCAACGATCTTTTCCGGGGGATGGGTCTTAGACACAGCAATTAAAATTATATCCTTGGGGTCCCTTCCTGCCCTTTCGCAGGCTGTTTCTATTCTTCTTTTTACTTCCATGAGGTTCCTTGCAATACTCATGTCATCCTATATATTACAAAAGCGGTAAGTTTGCCATACGGGAGGTGGCCTGTGGGCGATCTCGGCTTCATGGCAAGATTCCTGATATTGACGGGGGTTATCCTTATAGCTTTTGGCCTGTTGCTGTTTCTTGCCGGTAAGATTCCATACATAGGCCGGCTTCCGGGAGATGTATACATAAAAAAAGGCAACTTCACCTTCTACTTCCCTCTGGCCACATGCATAATCCTAAGTTTACTTTTTACCTTAATTATGAATTTATTTTTTAGGAGATGAGATTAAGATTTACCTTTTCTGGTGGCGTAGGTGGAAGACAGTCCTGTGTTTTACGAAATCAACCCGGCGTTCTTCTTTGTTTTCTTTGCGGTGTTTGTTCTGCTTGCTGATGAGTTCAGCAAGTCTTTCAAATAGTGTGTCAATATCCACTTCTTCCAAAGAATCTATAAAAGAAGCTCCTTTCCTTATCACCACATTTCCTCCTAAGATGGGAGCTTATATATAGGCCAGGGTAGCTTTCTGTCAATCTATGCAATTAAGATTTCTATATACGCTTTTAAGAGCGGGGATAGTCTTTTAACTGCACTGTGATGAATTTTTTGGTAAGTCTCTGACCTTCCGGGAACTGGTTCAAACACTTCTTTTGGTCCTGACATTGAGAGAGCGGCATCTCTGATATTGTTGTAGAGCTTTGTTGAGTAGGCCGAAATCATGGCTGTTCCGAGGGCACTTATTTCAGGGTTGGATGGTCTTGGTGTGGGTAGGTTCAGTATATCAGCGATGCATTGAGACACGAGGCGACTTGTAGCACCGCCTCCTGCTACAATGGTTTCTTCTACAGGTGTTTTTTTCCAATTGCTTCAAGTCCCTCCCCCAGAGCAAATATAATGCCTTCTATAGAATCTTTCTTGCTATCCAGTCAAAGGTGGTGAGCTTTCTTCCAAACACGTAGATACAGTTGCCGTCTTCTTTTATTATGTAATCCGTGTGAGCTTGAAAATGAAGGTGGTGTGAATGCTTGAACCTGTTGGATATATGTGGGAGAAGAGTGAGAAAGCAAAGCAGTTCTTGGAGAGAGCTTCTTCTATAAAACATGCAGGTTTCTTAACATTGCTCCAGTGGGTGAAGGTTTCCAGAGTGTCAACTCCATATCCGAGATTCCACAAGGTGTTTCTGAGGTATGGCAGCCTGAAACGGTCTTTGAGCCACATTTTCTATATTTGCCGTGTGACTGACTTCATCAACCTCAATCACCCTGTTAAAACACTTTATATCCACGCATATGACAGGAACTTCTGTATCTGGAGGGGTTAAGTGTCCTAAAACGGACGTTCCTACACCGTAAGGGATAAGTACGCATCCTTTGTTGTAAACGAAGCTTTGTCCATATGAGTGTACGAGACGGGTGAACTGATCCGCTTTTCTCTTTGGTTCATGCAATAGGGAAATGGCATGTTCAAGGGATATTTCACCAAGGTATTGGGCTTCGCCCAGTGCGTCTTTCAGAAACTTCAGGGAGTTACTTTCCAAGGGATAGTCTTCTCCTTCAATTCCCCATCCGTTCCATCTTCCCATACTCTTTCTCCAGAATGGATAGGCTTTCTTTCATAGGTGCTTTTGTATATTTCTTCAAAGTCATTTCCCAGTACTTAATCTGCTCATGCCTGTCAAACATCAGTTGTTGGGTGGGTGGCTCTATGCTACCATCCAAAAGATACAAGCTTTCGGAGGTGCCAATGGCTAAAGTGCTTGTTACCGGAGGAGCGGGATACATTGGTTCACATGTGGTAAAGCTCTTAGGAGAATCCGGACATGAGGTTGTTGTTTACGATAACCTTTCTACGGGACATAGGTGGGCTGTGCTTTATGGGGAACTTGTAGAAGCCGATTTAGCGGATAAGAAAAGGCTTATTGATGTTGTTTCATCTTTCAAGCCGGATGTGGTTATGCACTTTGCCGCTTACATAGTGGTTCCTGAAAGCGTTAGGTATCCTCTGAAATACTACCGCAACAACGTCATAAACACTCTAAATCTGCTTGAAGCTATGATGGAACGTGGTATTAACAAATTCATCTTTTCCTCTTCAGCGGCGGTTTACGGGGTACCTTCTGAAATACCCGTTTCCGAGGAGGCTCCTCTTGCACCTATAAATCCTTACGGCGAGAGCAAAGCAACGGTGGAAAGGATCTTAAGGGATCTCGCAATATCGGATAGCGATTTTAGCTACGTATCTCTTCGCTACTTTAATGTTGCTGGGGCAGATCCAGATGGGAGGATAGGTTTCGCCTATCCAGAACCGACACACCTGATTATCCGAGCCCTTAAAGCAGCTAAAGGTGAGATAGACAAACTTTATATCTACGGTACAGATTACCCTACGCCGGATGGTACATGTATAAGGGATTACATACACGTAGTGGATTTAGCTGAGGCTCACATCTTGGCTATGAATTACCTTTTAGATGGTGGTGAAAAGCAGGTTCTTAATTGCGGTTATGGCAGAGGATACTCTGTCAGGGAGGTGGTTGAAGCGGTGAAAAAAGTGACAGGTGTTGACTTTCCTGTTGAAGAAACTTTTCGGAGGCCAGGTGATCCACCTGTGCTTGTGGCTAAGGCTGACAAAATAAAAAGTATACTGAAATGGAGACCCAAGTATGATGATTTGGAGTGTATAATAAAAACCGGATGGATGTGGGAAACCAAAGGGATAGGAAGTCGGAGGCTTTAAATGTCCGAGCTTGTTAGGATCACTGCTTCTGCAGGGGCAGGTAAGACTTATAAGCTGTCTTTGAGATACATAGAGCTTCTTGCAAACTACACCCAATTTCTTAAGGATCTGCTGAATCACGATGCAACTAACATTCACATTCAAAAGGCCCTGAGAAGCATAGTGGCTATCACTTTCACTAACAAAGCTGCAGCAGAGATGAAGGAGAGAATCCTCAAGTTCCTCAAAGAGATTGCCTTCAACACTCAGCAGGGTAGAGCCCTCGTTTCCCAGCTTTCAAAACCCCTTACTCCTGAAGAAGCGGCCTTCTGGATAGACGCCATCCTTGAGAATTACACCAGCTTTCAGGTTAGAACCATAGACAGCTTGCTGTTTTCCATCCTTCGGGGCCTGTCCCTTGAACTTGACCTTGCCTCAGAACTTGAGGTTGTTTTTGACAGAGACAGGCTTTTCAGCGAGGCCTTTGATAGGCTTCTTCACCTTGTTACCTTACAAGAGGGGCAATCCCTATGGCAGGGCATACTTAAGACTTACTTGGAAGTAGAGGAGCGAGGCGGATTCTATCCAGAGCGGGGCATAAAAAACAGACTTAGAGAAATATACCAAAGCGCCATAGCCGAAAAGAGAGTAGCATCTTTTACACCAAGCTACACAGACATAGAAACCTTAAGAGAAAAATACAAAAAGGCTTACCAGAAACTGCAAGAATCCACGGGAAAGAGAATCTCCGAAGCAAAAATAGACCTTGAAAAGCAAGCCCCAGAAAGAATCCTACGTACAATCCAGTCAAGGTTCAAAGGAGAAATCCCTCCATACGTGGTGGGTCTTTTTAACAAGTTCAAAGAGGCCTGGCATCAACTAAAGGAAGCAGAAATAGAGCACTGTTACCTGCGTGTTTCCGGTTACGCAGAGGCCCTCAACAAACTAAAGGAGCTAACCAACGAAATCTGCACTGAACAGGGAGTCGTTGCAGGAGGGGAGGACTGGACATCAAAAGTGAAGGAAAAGCTCAGCCAAGATGCTGAACTGATTCCCTTTGTCTACGCCTGTCTCTTATACACATCT
>WGAU01000006.1 GCA_015494645.1 Aquificota bacterium | reverse complement strand
CAAATATATAAAGCTACCTTCCTGTAACACGTGCCACAGGGTGAAAAGGGGTGTTTTCAAAGGAATAATTCCCACCCCTGCTGGATGTTCCAACAGTAAGTGCCATTCCAATATAGGTAAAGCTAAGTATGTGCATGGGCCAGTTGGGGCTAAGGTATGCATCTGTTGCCACAATCCTCATGGGTCTTTTTTGCCCAAGGCTATAGAAAGGGCAGGTGGAGATTTGTGTTATGCATGTCATCAGGCAAAGGTTAAGGAGTTTGCCCAGGAGGTGATCCATCCGCCGGTTGAGGACGGTGATTGTGTGGCTTGTCATGATCCGCATCAGTCATCCCAGAGGTATCAATTGAGGGGTAAGTCTTTACAAGATCTCTGCTTCATGTGTCATGAGAACTCTATAGTTAAACACAAGTACCTTCACGGTCCAGTAGCTGTTGGTGATTGTGTAGCCTGCCACAGGCCTCATGCTTCTCATAACGAGTTTCTGCTTATAGCGCCTCCTGATAAAGGGGCTGTTTGTTTTGAGTGCCACAGGGAGCGCCTTGAGGAGTTTAAAAGGAAGCATGTCCACAAGCCTGTTGGTGAGGATTGTGGAAAGTGTCACGACCCACATGGGACAGACTACAAGGCTCAGCTCATATCTCCACAGCCCAAGCTGTGTAAGGATTGTCATGCGAAAATACATCCTGAGGTGTTTAAGGATATTGCTACGGCTAAGTACGACCACAAGCCCGTTAAGGAAGGGCATTGTACAGCGTGCCATACTCCGCACTCTTCAAATTTCAGGGCGCAGCTGAAAAAGGCTTTACCTGGCCTTTGTTTCTCTTGTCACGTGGATCTTGGGGACTATGTGAAGGAGTGTAAGTTTTATCACGGTCCCGTTCAGGAAGGGGACTGCGATGCGTGCCACAAGCCCCATGGCTCTCTTTTCACAAAGCTGTTGAACAAGTACTTCCCACCGGAGTTTTACACTCCTTACGAGGAGCATAAGTACGATTTGTGCTTTGAGTGTCACAATAAGGATATAGCCAGGGATCAGAGGACAACTACGCTTACAAACTTCAGGAACGGCGATTACAACCTTCACTATCTGCATGTACACAGGCAAAAGGGCAGATCTTGCAAAGCGTGTCATGATCCCCATGCCAGTGTTCAGCCTAAACATATAAGACTTGAGGTTCCCTTTGGTGCATGGAGCTACCCCATCCATTTCAAAACCACAAAGACAGGTGGTAGCTGTGTGGTTGGCTGTCATAAGCCTCAGAGGTATGATAGGATTAATCCTGTGAAGTACGAGCATTAGGGGGCATTCTATGATCAGAGGAGTTTTTTTTGTCCTTCTTTTGGCGGTGTCCATAAGTCAGGCTCAGGGCTTTCCTTTTAGGGCAGTGAGGGAGGGTGATCCCCTCCCCTCAGCCAAAGTATTTGATATTTCCTCTGGAAAGTATATGGATATAAAGGATCTTGTGGGTGATAGTGTAGCGGTTGTTCTTTTTTGGGGAGCTGATTCTCCTTACAAGCGCAAGCACTCTCTGGAGGTACTGAAAGAGCTTGTTCCCTTGAGTAACCAGATGAAGATAGGTCTGTATCCGGTTAATGTCCAGAGGGATCCAGAGAATGATGTTAAATCTCTTTTGAAAGAAGCTGGCTATGCCGGTCCTGTTTTAATTGATAGAGACAGGGACGCTTACAAGGCGTTTGGTGTCTTTGTCATGCCCTCTGTGGTTGTAGCTAAAAATGGGAAGATTTTTAAAGGTTTTGGATACACCCACAATCTTGCGGAGGTTATTAAGGTTTATTGTGAGGTTGCCCTTGGACTTAAGACAGAGAAACAGGCCGAGGCGGAGCTCCATCCTGAGCAGAAGGAGATGAGTCCTGAGGAGAAAGAGGCATTGAGGTTTTACAGGTTAGGATTGTCTATGCTTGAAAAGGGCATGGCTTCAAGGGCAGAGAGCGCCTTCAGGAGGGCTTTGGAGGCAAAGGCGGACTACACCGATGCAAGGGTAGGGTTAGCGGTTACTCTGTTGTTGGAGGGCAAGCTGGATCAGCTTGGTAAAGAGCTGGCCTTTTTGGAAAAGAAGATCTCCGATGATTTTAGGATCAAGATCTTGAAGGCAAGATACCTTCTTGAGAAAGGCAACGTAGATGAAGCTTATACTGTTGCTTCAACTCTTGTGTTTGCTAAGCCCGGATGTCCTGATGTTTATGTTTTACTCGGTGATGTGTATTTTAGGAAAAAGGATTGGGAAAAAGCGGCTTCTTACTACAGGAAGGCCCTTGATAAGTGTTACCATTTGGGGAGGCTCGTGTCAGAGTGAAATGTGTCCTTTGGCTCCTGCTTTTTCTGAGCTGGACTTCTTCCCTCTTTGCTGTTGAGGTTTTGACTCCGGCTTTGAGAACGGTTGTCAAGAAAGATGCGCTCTATCTTGTCTTTAAGGGACCTGTTGACTCAAAGGTTTTGGTTAAAAAGGGCGTTGGTGCTGTATTCATCCGCAAGGATAGCTTGGCCGGAGTCTATGTCTTCCACTACCTGCTTAAGCTCAGACGAGGGGAAAATCTTTTTTTTATAGATCCCGGTGGGGAGCGTCTAAAGATCTTCTACAAGCATTCCTCTCCTGTTTTCTATAGTTACCACAGAAAAGGAAGGGAAAAAGAATGCCTTCCCTGTCACAACAGGGATTTTGTTCCTTCAAGGTGTGTTGCATGCCACAGGTTTGAGAAAGATACGGCTGTCTATCTTCACGGGCCTTTTTACAGGAAGAGATGTTTCTCATGCCACGAGAGGGAGTACCAAAAAGGCAAAAGGTTCTTTGTCTTGGGAAGTAGTGATTTTGATCTGTGTATGCGGTGTCACACTGCTCCCTTGGTCTGGCAGGATATGCTGTATCAGCATGGTCCCTTTGGTGCGAGAAGCTGCACTCCGTGTCACGATCCTCATCAGGCAAAGTACAGGTTTCTTCTGAAGAACGAACCGAGGCTTGAGGTATGCTTGGTGTGTCACAGAAAAAAGGCAGAGGATCTTGTCCGTTCTGGATACAAGGTTCATCCCATAGTTTCTGCCAAGGGCTGTACTGTGTGCCATGATCCTCATGCGTCCGATTATCCCAAGCAGCTATACGACAAGCCCTATAATGTGTGTGTGGGATGCCATCCCAAGTTCAAGGGCAGAAAGAGAGGGCATCCTGTTGTTGCCCATCCCATTGTAGGGGTTTACATTCCGGGAACGAGAAAAAAACTTACGTGCAGTAGCTGTCACGATCCGCACGGTTCCGTCTACGACAGCCTTCTTTACGCCTCAAAGGCGGGCAACAGAATATGCATATGGTGCCACAAGTATTAGTGCTTGTTCTTCGTGGGCAGATTGAAGGAGAGGGACACTTTCATAACCTGAACCCTGTGGTTGAAGAGGTCACTTACGTATATATTACCCCTTGAGTCTATAGTTATGTCCACGGGATAGTTGAACCATCCTGGACCCCATCCTCTGCCTCCCACTTCGCCTATATATCGGCCCGTTTCGTAGTCCAAAAGTTGAACCACATGCCTCATGTAGTCCACGATGTATATAATTTTTTCGTTGGGATCGGCGGCTACACCTCTGGGTCTGCTCAGCTTACCCGGCGTTCCTCCTTTCTGTCCGGCTTTGAACAGCATCTTTTCATCGCTACTGTAAACGTATACTCTCCCCATCTCTTCGCTTAAAAGGTAGATGCGCCCCTGTGCGTCTACATAAACATCGGAAAGAGAAACCTCCTGTTCTGGCTCTTCGGGATCAAAGCGGTCCTTCGGCTTCAAAAATCTGATTAACCGGCCCTCCATGTCCAAAACGGCGCAACCTTTGCGCGTTTGTCCCACCACATAGATTCTGTGGTTTTTTGTGTTGATGGCTATTGAGGCAGGGATAAGCTTTTGGCCATCTATGCGATCAAGGGGTATATCCTTCATCCATATGCCTGCACCGTTGAATACGCTGATTTTTGGCTTATCGGGATTTAGTGCGCCTATTCCCTGTGCTACGTACATGTAACCCCTTTCGTCAAAGGCCAGTCCTTTCGGCACCAGCACCTTTCGCCCAGGACCCAGTGAAAAGAAGGGAAAGAGGTCAGATGTGTAGAAGATAATCTTTGACTTGGGGGCATCCACCACCAAAAGCTCATCCGTTTCTGTGTAGTAATAGACCACTGTGGGAAAGCTTAGCTCTTGCCCTCCGTCGTCTTTGGTTATTACATCAAGGACCTGAACTTCCAGACCAATCTCCTGGGCATAGGAAGATAGTGTGAGAAGGAAAAAGACAAGTATTACAGTTATTTTTACTGTCCTTTGGCGGAGTGGCATATTATACAGCCGCATTCGGATGGAGAAGCACTGTTGGAGGTGCACTTGCTGTAGTCCCATTTCAGCATGTCAGGGTAAGGTCCTGCATGGGCATAGTGACAGGATAGGCACATGACGGCATCTTCCCCGGGGGTTACCGAGGAGGATATCTCTGTAATGGGCCAGGTTGTTCTTGCCACAGGGGCTGTGGTGCTATAGATCAGAGTGCCGTTGTTGTAGTTTGCGTACTCTCCCCTGTTGGGGAGGGCGTAGTCGGACGGATGTCTCAGCCACGGGGAGGCTACGTTGGGCCAATCTGCCGTTCCCTTGGCGTTGTGAAAGTTGGGGTGGCAAGTGGCGCAGAATTCTCCTATGGTACCATCGGGAGGGACAGGTATCATGGAGTATGATCCTACGCTTCCGGAGTGGCACTTGCAGTTCATGTTAAGGTCGTCGTAGGGTACCTTCAGGCCGTAATATTCGTTGTGGTGGGTGGGAGATGAGTTTTTCCAGTCGGATACCTCGTATCCCTTGACGCCCAAAAGGAATCTGTAGCTTGAGGCTACGTCCGATCCATTGGCCACTCCTTCTGCATCGGCATGGTGTGCTCCCCTGATGGCGTCCATTGGGGAAAGTCCATTTCCCCTAATGCCGTGGCATCCCTTTGCTCCTGCACAGGTTATTCCAGCGTTCTCAAATACCCTTCCAGGATGACCGTTGGAAAAGGCACCAGGAGCGAAGGAGTTTGTTATGGAATCCACAGAAATTCCGGGAATGGTTACTACATTGTGTCCATACTGATCCCCGCTGCCGCCATCTCCGCCGGTCTTAAGTCCGGTTATATAGGCAAAGTTTCCTCCGGCAAGGTCCTCCACGGCCTGATGATAGACTTGTGGAAAAGAAGACCCTCCCAGTATTACTATGGCCTCGCTTCCTCCAGAGGCATGGCATCCTAAGCAATCGCTTTTCAGAAGAGCCTTCTGGGGTGACGATTTGCCAACTATGACATTGTTCTGCGAATTGTGCATGGTGTGGCAGTTGGCACAGGGTCCCTTTACTCTTGCAAGGGAAGAGCAACATATTGATAGCAAAGCTAACATTATGAAGATTAATAGCCTCATCATAAACATTATGCATTTAAATGGCTGGGAGGGGAGAATGTCCCCTCCCGTAAGTTTTATTATTACTTAGAGGTGTGGCAGGCAAAACAACCGCACTGAGCGTTCTGTGTACTGGCAGTACAAGTGCTGTAATCCCATCTCAACAGGTCAGCATAGGGGGAACCGTGCGCTCTGTGGCAGGAGATGCACAGAACGATGGCATCCCCTGCAGCCTGTAATACAGTACTCTTAACCGCTCCAGCGGTGTTGCCCACTGGCACATCGGGGAAGTATTCTCCGGTAGTGGACACGCTGGTGAAGAGAGTGGGATTGGGATAATTGCCGTATTCTTTTGTGCTAACACTGTTCATGTCAAAGTCCGTTGGGTGCCTGAGCCAGGGCGAGCTACCACTCCCCACAGAAGATTGTGAGTGGAAATTGCCATGGCACTCGGCACACAGATAGTTTATAGAGGCTGTATCAACAGTTCCAGTGGTTTGATAGTCAACGGCGTAGTACCCATTATGGTCAGAGGAAGAGACTGTATATTCCCAGTCAGAGTCTTCTGTTCCCTTTATGCCCAGCAGAAACCTAAAGCTTTTTCCTACTGTGCTTCCGTCAATCACAGAATCATCAGCGTGGTGAGCACCTGAAATAGCGGCAAAGTCATCGGCTTTAGACGGATCTCCGTGACAGCCGTAAGTTCCAGCACAGGTAACTTGCTGGCCACTAGGCCAAGAGCTTCTGCCGTAAGTGGTTACAAAGCCGGGAGGAGTTGACAGTGATGCATCTGCATTGGCTACGCCTGCTACGTTGTGTCCCGCAGCGTCGTTTCCATTCTGGACCCAGTAGAAGTTTCCACCTGCGAGGGTATTTTTACTTCCGTCAAAGTTGTAGGTGGGAGCTGTTGTGTCAAGTACATATGGTATAGAGTTGTATATAGTAGTGCTGTTTCCGGTGTTGGTTCCGGTGTGACACTGCACGCAGCCCCCTTTGGTTAGTGCTTTGAAGGGTCCCCCTGCTACAACATCCGCTCCGCCCTGCGAGTTGTGCATGGTGTGGCAGTCTGCACAGGGGCCAGATACCCTTGCCTGCACTAAGGCAGGCACCAGTAAAATAGCCAAAGCAACCGTTAAAACTTTTAAACGTTTCATGGCTGCACCTCCTAAAAATTAAATTTTGTTTTCATTTTCATCAATTAATCATAATATTATGATATTCTGTTAAAGTTATCTCTTTCACAAACAAACGTAACCAACAAACTTCTTGACTATCAATATAGGTTTTCCTATTTTTACTGTCAAGGGGTAGCTTTCGGAATTTTGGAGGGTCGGTAATAAGAAAAAGATTTGGGTGGATACTGTTTGTGCTTTTCTGTTTTGGAGGAGAGATAATGCACGCTGCTTCATTTAACGCTAACTGGAAGTACAGGAAGCAGTCGGATAGGGAACGGGGCTTTTCTCAGGGATACTCCATTATGGGTAGCTTAGACTTAACCCCACAGGTGCATTCAAGCTGGAATGTTAAATACACAAGGGACTACAACGGACCTGACTGGAGCGATTCCTTTGTTCCAACACTATCCTTGGGAATCGTTAACGATATATTTAATCTTAACCTATCGGGCACCAGTTCCCGTAGAAGATCAAAGGGCCACCCTACTTATATAACCAACTCCTGGACGGCTAATGTGGCCTTTCCCTATCTTTCGTCCAAGAAAATTGCGAATCTGTCGCTGAACTATGGGGAGACCTACAGCAAAGACACAGGATCGCCCCGCAGCTTGGATACGGTGTCAAGGACTTGGGGGGTAAATCTTTCAAGAAGGTTTTTTGAAAAGATCAATGTCAACTATGGCTTAACGGGAAGCTGGAGCGAGGATAGGTTGAAGGATACAGAATCCACAAATTTGAGTCATGTTGTAACCACAAGCTGCTCTGAGAGGTGGAACAAGCTGTCGGCGAGCTTAAGTTCTCAATTCAGCTACACGAGAAACGTGCAGAAGGCGAAGGCAGAGGAGGGGAAAGCTTCCTTCTGGGTGCCTGTTGCATGGAGGTGGGAGGTGTCCCCTGAGGGCGCTGATCTTGAGAAGGGAGCGGTAGCGGTGGTGGATGTGGGGGGAACTGGCATTGACGAGTTGCGTTTCTATACGGATTCCCTCTTGGGCGTTGAGGTTCCACCGTATGTCCTTTGGGATATTGAGGTGAGACAGAAGGATGGTGAATGGACCAAGATGGCTGAGGGTGTTTCTCTACCGTATAGATTCACGGATGCTTTTTCCGAGGGTCAGGTGAGGCTTACAGTGGTAGATGTTGGTAGAGAGGGGGTCAGTTTGGAAGATCCAAAGTTTATTGGATACAGGATTATTTTAGGAAAGACAGGGACGGTCAGGTATGTTACTGAGTCCTCTTATTACAAGATCAACCTTTCTTTGAGCTACGACTTTTCTCGGTTTTTGAGGGGAAGCTACAGTGCCAGCGGAGGGGAGACCTTTAACGATCCAGGAAGCAAAACCACAGAGTTTTCCCAGAGCGCTTCTCTAAGCTGGTCCAGATTCAGGCTTTTCGGCCTTAATGTTAATTTGTCCCAGACCACCCGCAAATCGGGGGAGTCTCCGAAGACTGAGAGTGATGCTTTAGGAATAAGCGCCACTTCGGAGCTTATGGAAACCCTTTCAGTTTCTTACGGGTATACTTACAGAATGTCCAAAACAGGTGGCAAGAAGGAATCGGATAGCAGCAATTACTACCTTTCCATTGACGCTCAGGTTTATCCCGATCTGGGGGTTAGGTGGACCCATTCTCTTACTGTGCCCAGTTCGGGAGCGAAGAGTTACTCCTCCCATGTTAATGTGGCGGCAAGATTGACTCCCAATTTCACCGTTGTTGCGGATCATGACTACAGCAAGTCGTGGGGGACTGGTTCGTCTTCTTGGAGCCAGAGGGTTAGCTGCACAGCATCTTGGAGGGTTTCGGATGTGCTTTCCCTTTCAGCCTCGGAAGTATACACTTGGAACAAGGAGGGGGAGGAGACTTCGAGCTTTTCTTCAACTGCGGGCCTGATGTTGACCGATAAGGTGCAGGCAAACTTCAGCGTCAGCGGAAGCTACGGTAAGGAGAGGGTGGTAAACTACAGCACAAATCTTTCATGGAATGTGAACAGGCACTTTGCCGTTAGGTTTACCTACAGCGGAACGAGGAAAGAGAGTGGGGATAGGCCATGGAGCTGGATCTTAACCGTTACTGCAAGCTTTTGATGGTCTTTGTGGTGTTGGTCTCTTGTGCTCAGAAGGGGGTGACCAAGAGGGTCTTTGTCAGGGAAGGGGTGGACATTTCTTACATAAAAAAGGTGGCGGTCTTGAGGTTTGAGAACCATACCAAGGAGAAGTATGCCGGGGAGAGGCTCAGAGATATAGTGTCCAACGAGATACTGGCTTTGGGAATATTTGATGTTGTGGACAAGAGCTTTGTAAATTTTGTGCTGGGAGAAGAGTCGGAAGAGGAAAAGGTGACTATTGATAAAAGAATGGTGAAGAGACTGGCTAAGAGGTTGGGAGTTCAGGGGTTTATCCTTGGTTCGGTGGATGAGTACAAGGTGGAGAATAGGGGACCTTTTTCTTATCCCGTTGTGGCCCTTACTCTCAGGCTTGTGGATGGGAAAAGCGGTGAGATAGTTTGGAGTGCTTCTGCTTCTAAAACGGGTTACTCTACTTTGGGCAGGCTTTTTGGGGTTAAAGGTAAGGACATAGTGGAAGTATCTTTTGAGCTTGTTCGGTCCATGCTGGAGGATTTGAGATGAGGAGGCTACCGTTATTGTTAGCAGTACTTTTGTTGGCTGGGACTTTGAGGGCGCAGATTGCGGTTTTCCCCTTTGAGGATCTAACTCTTGGTTTAAACGGCGTAAACTTCAAGGTTTCTCGCATGGTCGCTAAGAGATTGGAGGATATGGGTTTGTATGTTGTGTACCCTGAGCAGGTGGTTGGTTTGCTTTCCGAATACAGGGTGATGTGGACTGGGTGGGTGGACAGGGTGACGGCGGACAGGATTAGTAGAAGATTTGATGCCCGTTACATACTCCTCGGGACCGTTCTTGAATATGACCCTAAAAGATTCGCTTTTGGAGTATCTTTGAGGATACTGGATGTGGGAGACTACAGGATCGTATGGACTTCCCGTACCTTCTTTTCCGAGGAAGATAAAATCAGCTTTTTGGGTATAGGTCCCAAGGGTTGGGAGTTCTTCCTTGCTGAGGCTTTGGACAGGCTATTGGCCCGTATGCCGGCGGAGGAGCTTAAGGCAGTGGCTAAAGCTCCCGTTATGGATGTTTCCAGGGCAATAGTTTCTCCCAAGTATTCAAGGCCAGGGCAGGAGGTTGTTTGTAAGGTTAAGGCTGAGGTTTCTGGAAAACAGCCCAATAAGGTTATCTTTGAGGTGGAGAAGGTTGGAGAGGTAGTGGCTAAAAGGGAAGGGGATTTTTACGTGGCCAAGTGGATCTCTCCAGACGTTGAGGGCCGTTTTGGAGTGTCTATAGAAGCGATTTGGGGTAAAAAGCTGAGGAAAAGGATGTTTGTGGCCAGTTACTATGTGGATAAAACACCACCGGTGTTCAATATGAAGCTTATGGGGGCTGTGAACATAAAAGGTAAGCTGGTTGTTGCTAAGAAGATGGCGGTTGGTTTGGAGTTTGAAAGGAGGGAGCCGATAAAGAGGTGGCGGTTCAGGGTTCTCTCTGAGGATGAAGGTGGGGGAAAGGAGGTTGTTTCTTACGTGTCTATGGGAGAGGCTCCTTCCAAGTTTGTGTGGAACGAAGAGACAGAATCAGGTCCTATAGGAAACGGAGAGTATGTGGTGGAGCTTACTTTATGGGACAGGGCAGGCAACAGCTATACTGAGTCAAGAAAGGTTTATGTTGTTAGAAATCTAGCGGATCTTGTTGTTAAGGCATATCAGGAAGCTGATGGCATTAGGATGAAAATAAAACTTGCTAATTTTCCTCTTCCCATTTCCGATTGGAGAGTGGCTGTGTGGAGTGAGGATGGGGAGATTTTTGATGAGAAGGCGGGGGAAGGGATGCCCCGGGAGGTTAAGTTTTCCCTCAAGGCTGATGGTAATCGTAAGTTGTTTTATACCGTTGAGCTTATGGACGAATCGGGGAACTGGTGGAAGGTAGACAGAAAACCGTTAGTGCTTACCAAAGTAGGCGTGAAGGAGAGGAAAAAGGGAAGCGGCTGGGTGGATGATTTTTAGTTTGAGGGGGTGGGTGTTGATTCTTCTCTTTGGTGCGGTTGGCTGTGCTGGTAGGCTTCCGAGGGTGGAGGTGTTGGGCGGAACAGAGGTTCGGGTGTGCAAGGTTGCAGTCATACCCTTTAAGAATGAGAGTGCCAATCCTGTGGTGGCGCGTATGCTTTATAGGCTATTGCTGTCAAAGATGGTTGCAGAAATGGATTTTGATGTGGTGGAAGAGGGAGCGATCAGGTCTTTCATGATGTACGAACACATTATGCCGGGGCAGTTTTTTAGCTTTGATTTGGTGCGCTTGCTGAGGGAAAGGACCGGAGCCCAAGCTGTTGTAGAGGGGAGGGTGATAGAGGCTGAGGAGCGTGGAGGGAAGGTGGTTTTATCCTACTTCCTTTGGATGAAGGATACCCTCACGGGAAGGTTGTTGTGGAGTGTTTACCACAGAAGGACCGGGGAAGATTACAGAAGGGTTTTACATTTTGGAAAGGTGTCTTTGCTTTCGGAGCTGGCAGATAGGATGTTGGATGAAACGCTGTCAGAGCTTCGCAAAAAGGGGCTGAAGGGGTGTGGTAGATGACGAGGCTATTGTTGTTTGTAGCGACTCTCTTTTTTGCGTCTCAGGTTTGCGCCTTTTCTCTGTTCGGTGGAAAGTGGTTGCTTAAGATAGATGGGAAAAAATACACCGCGGAAGACTTTAAAAAGTGGTGGAGATATTGGGGAGAGGGTGAAGCGGTTTTGGACAATTCCACTTTAGAGCAGTTTGTTGATTGGTTGCTTCTGTCAAGGGAGGGAGAGCTACTCGGGCTTTACAATGAACCTTCCTATAAGAAGAAGTTGTCAGTTTTCCTCAAGGTCCGTTCTCTTTTGCAGTTGAGAAGCGATGAGGTTGGAAGCAGGATAAAAGTGGATAGAGAGAGCCTCTGGAAGCTTTACAAAGAGCGTTACGCTCCTCTCGTCAAGGTGAAGATTCTTGTTACGGACAACCGCACAGAGGCGGAAAGTTGGAGGAGTAAGATAAAGAGTCCGGGGGATTTTGAAAGCTTCTTTAAGCAGCTCGTTTCTCAAAAGAAAGCTAAGGATATGGGATGGAGGAGACCCATCAGTACGCCTGAGGATCTGCGGGACATTGTGTTTAAGGCTGAAAAGGGAGCTATTCTGGGGCCTTTGAGGCATGGGAAGACGTGGATGATTGTGTACATTGAGGATGTGGTGGAACCCAACGAAGCCGATTTCAGGAAGATACACAGGATCCTTGCCGAAAGGTACGGGAAGGAACAGGAGGCCAAGTTTACCGCTGAGCTTGTGGAAAGGCTGAAGAAGAAATATCGCGTGGAGATCAGATGGGATCTGTTGAACCGTGTAGGTCTTGGGGACTTGCCGGAAGGCATGGATAATCAGACTGTTATGGTTATTGACAATGTAACTGTTACTGCAGGTCAGTTTCACGAGATTCTAAAGAGGGAAGCGGGTTTAAGGCTTAGGAAGTCCAAAAACAGGGAGGAGTTAGAGAGACTGAAGAGATACATTGTAAACAGCATGGTGTCTCAGACTCTTATTGATAAGGAGGCTCTTGGGAGGCACTACGAGAGAGGACCTTTAAAGGATATCTACTGGTTTTACAAGAAAAACAGATTGATAAAGGAGCTTTACGATAAAATCATAAAGCCTTCCATCAAGGTCTATGATGAGGAGGTGAAGGAGTATTACAGGAAGCATAGAGAAGATTTTGCCGTGCCAGAGATGGTGGAGATTGCTGTTATCCAGACCAAGGATGAAGAGCTTATTAAGTCTGTTTACGACAGATTAAGTAAAGGAGAGGATTTCTTTGATGTGGCTAAGGATGTGATGTTTCACGGGGCAAAGCCAAGGAAGTTTTTCCTGAAGGATCTTGTCCCCCCGGTTAGGGAGGCTGTGGAGAAGATGGTTCCCGGGGATATTTCCAACATTATTAAGTACAAGGATTGGTACTTTGTGGTTAAGCTGGTGAAAAGGTATCCAAAGAGAGTCCATTCTTTTGATGAGGTTAAGGATAGCATAAAGAAGATGCTTTTTGAGAAGAAGTTTGAGGAGGCTAAGAGAGAGTACCTCAGTAAGGTGAGAGGTAAGGTGAAAGTAGAGATAAATCGCAAAGAATGGGACAGGCTTGTGAAAGAGTTGAGAGGAGAGGGATGATGGTTTTTAGGTTTTTTGTTTTCATAGTTTTTTGTGTGTTTGCCTGTGCGCCGGTTAAGGAGGAGAGGCCTGTAAAAGTCAGGAAAGGGTGTTTAGATTGTCATCCCAAGTATGGGCGGTTGCTTTCCGGAAAGGTGGTACATGCTCCTGTGAAGGATAAGAACTGCTACGGATGTCACAGGCCTCATGGGATAGTTGGAGGAGCCTTTTTGAAGCTGGATCGTAGGCTTGTGTGTGTTCCCTGTCATAGGGATGTGGTGAACAAACTCAGAGGTAAATCTTCTCATAAACCGGCGGTGCATGGACAGTGTCTCAAGTGCCACAAACCTCACTCTGCCGATCAGAAATGGCTGCTAAAGAGCTCTTCTGGGAAGCTTTGTCTTTCGTGTCATGGAGAGGTTTTGATGGGCAGGAACGTGCATAGGGCTGTAACAGAGGCCGGTTGTTTGAAATGTCACGATCCCCATGGTTCCAAGTCAAATCTTTATCTGTTGAGGGTAAAGTCCGATGAGCTTTGTCTTTCGTGTCATGAGGCCAATGAGATGGGAGAAGAGCATTTTGGTTATAAAGTGTCGCGGGGATGCGTTTCCTGCCACAACCCGCACAGTTCCGATGGAAAGTTTTTGATTAGACGTTTTTATCACAAGCCTATGGTGTCTGGACAGTGTGAGAAGTGTCACGTTGTAAAAGAGGGGGTGTTTAAAGTTAAGCAGTATGAGGATCCGAACCATTTGTGTCTTAACTGCCACGATGTCAAGAAAAGCTCGTCGATGCATCCTCCCTATGAGCAGCGCAAGTGTCTTGAGTGTCATTCTCCCCATGCCAGCTCACATTTGGCTATGATGAGAGGGCCTTCTTCTAAACTCTGTTTGGAGTGTCACGCCTATCCGTATAAGGGAGTATCAAAGGGCAAAGGTGTTCACAAGCCTGTGGGTGAAGGGGAATGTGTTAGCTGTCACAGCGGTCATACCTCTTCAAATGCTCATCTTCTCTTAAAACCTGTTCCGGACGTGTGTGTAAAATGCCATACCTTTGACATGGGTGCCTATGTGCATCCGCCCTTTAAGAAGGGTGATTGTTTGGGATGCCATTTACCGCACGAAACCAAACAACCGGCGCTGTTAAAGCAGTCTCAGCTTGAGCTGTGTAAGGGATGTCATGAAAGCGTGAAGAAAGAGATGGGACTTTTCAGTTTGCATTCTCCCTTTGGCAGTGGGAAGTGTTCTGGCTGTCATGATCCCCATGTTTCAAGATTTAGGCCTATGCTTAAGGCACAAGAACCTGAGCTTTGTAAGATGTGTCATGCGCAGCTATGGGCTGATATGAAGGGCGTTAAAAAACACGGTCCTTTTGGCGATGGTAGATGTTCTTCATGCCATATGCCTCATGGCTCGGATTATCCGTTTGTCCTAAAAGATGAGGAGCAGAAGGTTTGTTACAGTTGCCATAAGGGTTTGAAAGAGAAAGTTAGAGAGAGTGTATTTGTGCATACTCCTGTGGCCAAGGGTGGGTGTGGAAGGTGTCATAGGCCCCATGGTGGGGAGAGACACTGGTTTCTGAGAAGAAAAATTAGAGACCTGTGCCTTTCGTGTCATTCAGATGTTTTGAAAAAAGGCAGGGAATGGAAGGTTCATGCCCCTGTTGATAGAGAGGCAAGCTGTCTCATATGCCACAGATCTCATTGTTCCGATCAACAGTGGCTGTTGAGGAAGGGGCAGGCCTATGTGTGCAGGGATTGTCATATGGTTAACTCCAAGCTTGTAAAAGCTCATGGAGGTATACGACCCTCTTATAAGACCTGTTCTGAATGTCACAATCCCCATGGCGGGTTGAAGGGGAAGATGCTGTGGGAGTTTGAGCATCCTCCTTTCAAGGAGGGCAAGTGTGGTGTGTGCCACGGAGGGAAGAGATGATTAGGTTTTGGTTTCTCCTATTTTTGATGGTATTTGCTGGTTCTGCTTACGGGGAGGAGGTGTGTTTTCAGTGCCATTCAAGGGCAAAAATGTTTAATGGAAAGGTTCATAAACCTGTTGCTTCGGGAAAGTGCTATACCTGCCACATTCCACATGTATCTCGTAACAAATGGCTGCTGAAGAAGTCTCCGAGAGATATATGCTTTGAGTGTCATAAAAGCCTAAAGAGCAGGCTGGCGAGGGCTGTCTTTGTGCATTCTCCGGTGGAGAAGAAGGCCTGTTTTAAGTGTCATGTAGCTCACGCTTCCAACAATGGATTCCTTCTAAGACATCGGGAAGGCAAGTTGTGTGTGTCCTGTCACGGGGAAGTTAGGAAGAAGTATAAATATGTTCATCAACCTTTTAAAAATGGGGAATGCACAGCCTGCCATGATCCGCACGTGGGCAATAATATGGTTTTCGTTAAGGGAGCTGATAAGCTTTGTTTCAAGTGCCATAGAAATCGCAAACGGATGGCGAAGGTCCATAGATACGGGAATTTGAAAAATATGAAGTGTGTGGAGTGTCATAATCCCCATGGAAGCGAGAGACGCTTTTTGGTGAGGGCTGTTTCCCATACCCCCTTTGCGAGAGGGGAGTGTGTTTCTTGTCATGGTGTTGGGAAGAGTTTAGGAAGTGGGCTTTGCCTGAAGTGCCATCCTAAGGTGGTGGCTAGCTTTAAGCATCTGCACAACCATCAGCTCGGCAGGGTTGAGGGCAACTCCTGTCTCAGTTGTCATAATCCGCACGTGGGGGACAATAATAAGTTACTAAAAGATGTTCCTGCGAGAATGTGTCAGAGCTGCCATTCTGAAACCTACAAACAAAAAAAAGAATCTCTTTATGTGCATCCCGATTGGAAAAATTGCTTCAACTGTCATGCAGGGCACGGGTCCGATCATCCAGCTATGCTCAAAGGAGATGGCAACGCTGTATGTGTTAGGTGTCATGAAACTCAGGGTAAGTTTACCCACCCTGTTGGCGATGAAGTGATGGATCCGAGAAATGGACAGCCTATAACCTGTGTTACATGTCATGACACCATGGGAACCAACTTTAAATACAACTTGAGAATGAGTGGAGAGGCGGCGCTATGCATAGAGTGTCACAAAAATTACTAACTGCCATGGTTTTTGTAATTGCTTTGACATCGGTGCCTTTAGCGGGAACGTGGAAGGTAGTGGCTTCTATCACTAAGGGGGCTGATGGAGTTCCTATGAGGTATCCCCTTGGGGTGTTTTATGATTCGGTAAAGAAGAGGCTTTACATTGTGGATTCAGGGAACAATAGACTTTTGTCCTTCAACCTCAAGTGGGAACCCCTGAAGGTTTTTGATGCCAAGGGAACTCTCAGAAGCCCCATGTATATGGCGAGGGATGATAAAGGTAACCTCTATGTGGTGGAGAGAAAGAGTAATGTGCTTAAGAAAATAAACCTGGTGGCCAGAAGCATAAAGGAGTACACGCTGGTGAGGGATGGTTATCCGGTGCTTATAGACAGAATTGCTTGGAAAGGGGGCAATTTGTATGTCCTTGATAGGGTGTCCGGCGATGTTCTCGTTTATGATAGGGATTTGCGTTTTGTGAAGTCTATCGTTCCTGATGATAACCGTTTTAAAGGCTTTTTTGACTTCAAGATAAAGGGAGATTTTCTGTGGGGTATGGAGGTAATGAGCGGCAGGGTATTTGCGATTCCGTTGAAAGAAGGCAAGGGAAAGGTGATAACTCCGGATAAGCGTTTTGTTGAACCTGTATCGTTTGAGATAGATAATTTGGGCAATATTTACATCCTTGACCGTTACCTCAAAGAGATCTTTGTCTTCTCCCCAGAGGGAAGCTACAGGTACTCCTTTTCCAAGGAAGGATTCAGAGAAGGAAGCCTTTACTATCCTTGGTTGCTTCTTTTCGTTGGTAACAAGCTTTTGGTGCTTGATGAGGGAAACGGAAGGGTGGATGTTTGGAGCAGGTAGGCTCATAGTGGCTATTGCGTTTTTTGTTTGTGGGGTTTCTTATGCGAGGGTTAGGGGCCCGTGTTCTAACTGTCACACTATGCATAATTACCAGAACGGAGAGCTTGTTAGTCCGTCTGGACCCAGAAGTTATCTTCTCAAGGATTCCTGTGCCGGATGTCATACCAACCCTAATGGTGGGGAGACCATTGTAACAATAGGAGTGACGAGGATACCCATTGTGAACAACGGTGTGGAGCCTTTGCAGTCCTTGGCCGGGGGCAACTTTTACTGGGTTAAGGTTGGAGGGGATAGGAAGGGACACAACTGTCTATCTATTCCAGGAATATCTTCTGATCAGACCCTTACTCAGGCTCCAGGTAAACCTTCTTCCGCCAGTGGTCCCAGTTGTGCCAATTGCCACGATCAGATATCGGGCTGCGAGAGCTGTCATGATCCTAAGCATCACGCTGATGATTCTGGTCCTGTGGTTGGGGAATCTGGCGGATGGTACAGGTATCTCAACTCATCGGAGCATGGGTCTTCGACAACTGGGGTTAAGGGAATTGAGGATGACGACTGGGAGTATACTGTTAGTGCTACGGATCACAACGAGTACAACGGTTGCTATAATCCTTACGGAAACGAAGATAACTCAATGAGCAACTACTGTGCCGGGTGTCATCAACAGTTTCACGGTTTGAGCTACACCGATACCGATGGGAATGTCATTTACGATGGGCAGTCTCCTTGGTTCAGGCATCCTACCCACCTGCCTTTGCCCAATGATCCCTCTAAGGAGTATTATTACTACAACAATCCAGGCGGGACAGGACCTGGTAGCTACAATCCGCTAGTGCCCGTTGCACGGGATCCAACGGCTTTGAGTTCCATGACTGGTCCCTCTGCAACGGTTACTCCCGGTTCTGATCAGGTTATGTGTTTATCCTGTCATAGGGCCCATGCTTCGCCCTATGACCACCTTTTAAGGTGGGATTACAAGGGGTGGCCTCAAAATGGACAGTCTAATGGATGTTTGGTGTGCCATACGGCTAAAAATTAGTTTGGTCATTGTTTTGTTGCTTGCAGTAGCGCTTCCTTTATGGGCGTTTCCTCCAAAGTACACAGAATCTGCCCATGGAAGTACCGTTTACGGGGTGAGCAGAGTTTCGGGGGTGAGTGTGGGAAATTGTCGTCACTGCCATGAGCAACATAAAACGGACACGGGTCCCTATCCATATCTACTATTTGATGATCCTGTGGGAACCAAGTATTTCTGTATGGACTGTCATACTGAAGGTGGTGTTGAAAACAGGAGTTACGGCTACAGAGCTGGTGGATATACCCTTGATGCGGTTAACGACATTGAAGAACTTTTTTCTTTATTTTCAAAGCATGACCTTGCCTCT
>WGAU01000005.1 GCA_015494645.1 Aquificota bacterium | reverse complement strand
GTACAAAACCGGTCCTGTTCGAAAAGGCGGCAAGGTTGGCAGAGAAGATAGAGAAAGATCTCTCTAAAATAGTAACCCACAGATTTCCTTTAGAAAGATTTTACGAAGCCTTCGGGACTTACACAAGCAAGAAGGGATTAAAGGTCGTGATAGAACCTAATACCTCACCCTGAAATCGTCAAATTCGCCCGTTGGACTCTCCCAAACAACCTCCACATCCTCAACTTTAGCAAGAGGTGGCCCTTCCCAACACCAATCTATCAAAGCCTTTAGAGAATCCTCTGGTCCCTCTGCCACAATCTCAACCCTACCATCCGGAAGATTGCGTACCCACCCCGTAAGCCTAAGCCTCCTCGCCACATCACAGGTGGTAGCCCTATAATACACTCCTTGAACCCGTCCACTAACCCAAATATGGGCCCTCCTCATCCCTCCCTAAGCCCTTACGTTGATATTTCTCCCTACGTTGCTGTTTGTAATGATGTCAAGCAACTGCTGAGCCTGTTGTTTGACAATATCATCTGTCTTTTTAAGAAGCCTTATATTGACCTGATTTTCAAGGGCCACCTGCTTTAAGGCCATGTAATCCCTTACTCCAACCCCGGAGACCTCCATGTCTCAACCTCCTCCCAATTTTAAGAAACAACGATCTTCAAAAGCGAACTGCTTGCAAGTCCAGAATGGACATCAGACGCATCGGCTCCACTGGATATCATGCCAACCGTCTTGGAAAGCAACTTCACAGCCTCATCAAAATCTTTCAGCTTGGCCTGAGAAGCCTTTACATTCTCTGCGGAGACTTCAAGTATGTCCTCCTTCCTAATCTCAGACACCTTACGGGCCTTACCGTTTTTCTTTTCTTTAGGCCTCTCAGGCTCTTCCACGAGCTTCAAAAGCTTTTCCCTAATGGGCAATCCATTTCCTCCCTCTATAACCATGGCCACACCTCCATGTGCTCACTATCCAACAACACTTATAGAAGCCTCCCCCTCTTTGATCTTGCCTTTGGGCTCAACCTTCCTTTCCTCCTCTTTTTCCTTTTCAAAGGCATCCTTCCACGCAACCTTCAGCTCTTCTATTATATGCATGGCCTCGTCCAAATGGGAAACCTTCTTATCCTTCTCTGCCAAAAAGAGTTTCCACAAAACAAATTCGTAAAGCCTGAAAAGGTTCTGGGCAATATCCCCTCCCTTCTCCATGTCCAAGCTGGCTATAAGCTCCTTGACTATCCTATCCGCCCTGCTTAAAGCAGAAAAAGCACCTGAATAGTCCTCTTTCTCCATCTTATCCTTGGCCTCTTTCATGAACCTCAAGGCTCCTTCGTAGAGAAGAAGAAGAAGGGTTCCCCTGTCTGCCGTCTCAACCTGATTTTTCTGATAACTTATGTAGGGATTCGCTGTCATCTTCCCCTCCTTGGGATTTTATTTGTTTCCACCGGTCAGTTGCATCATCATGTATTGGAAGTTTGCCTGCATTCTTGAAACCATCTCGTCCATCATGGAAAATTTCTGCCACAGCTCATCTTCATACTGATTTATCCTCTCCTGCTCCTCATAGAGATCTTTCCGCAAGTCCCTCAGCTCTCTATCAAGATAACCACCGGGCTTTATGTAGGAAAAAACAGAACCATCCACACCAAAGAAGCGATCCACCACGTCAGAAAGCTTCCTGGCGATACCCTTCCTATCCCCTTCATCAACCGCCATAAGCCTGTAAAGATCGTATGTATGGTTTCTCACTGCATCCATGAACTTATCGTTCTGCTTCAGAAGCTCCTTTATCTCATCCTTATCCGTTGACTCAGTAATGAGGTATCCCGTAAGCTCAGAATCATAAGTACCAAAGAAGTCTGTGGTTATCCCTATATCTGTAAGGTCATCGTAGGGAGAAAGGTTCTTTACTACAGAGAACACAGTGTTCCTAAGCTGAGAAAGGAAACTCCTTAGCTCCGGACTGCGCCTTATTATATCGTAAGATAGATACTCCTTGTGCTTTTCCTCATACGCCTTTATGTCTTCCTCGCTCATGTTTTTCTTGTCCTCTTCACTCAAAGGCTCCAAAAACTGCCTCTCAAAATCTGTAAGCTCGGGAGGATTGAGTTTCTTTATAAGGGCATTATACTTGGCTATAAAATCGGCAAACTTATCAACTATATAGTCTTCATCCGGTTTGATATTCAAGGTAACATAGCTATCAGACTCCCCGTTTATATTAAGAGTAACCCCCCCTATAACAT
>WGAU01000004.1 GCA_015494645.1 Aquificota bacterium | reverse complement strand
GTAAAAGGCCCTCGCGGGAGGGGTTGTGAGGGGTATAACTTTTGGGTGAAAAGCCTCGGTTCCTCCTGATAAAGAGGGCCGGGGCTTTTTAATTTTTATGGGAGGTGCTGTATGAGGAGGTTGTGCGTTTTTCTTTTAGGGTTTTTTATGCTGTTCTTTATGCAGTCTGTCCGTGCTGCTCAGCTCTCTGAAGCTCAGCTTGAAAAGATGATGAGGACCATTGAACAGCTTAAGCGTCAGGTTCAGGAGCTGGAGACCCGTATTAAGAAGTACGAAGCTCAACAGAAGAAAGTTGAAGTCCAGTTGAAGGATTCTGAAAAGCTCAAAAAAGAGCTTGAAGAGAAAGCAAAGGTGATTGACAGTTTGAAAGAGGCTTTGGGCAACATCAGGGTTGGTGCAGACATAACCGTGGTAGGTCAGGGAACAGTCAACAACGATGATAACAACAATCGGGATTATGACGAAGGAGACGTTCAAGATGCAGCGTGGAGTTTTGACTTAGAAGTTGAGAGTCAACTTGGCAAGGGCGCCAAAGCGTATCTGCTCATGGAAGGAGGCCAGGGAGAAGGGGTGGACGATGAGGTTCCTACTTTGAGCGGGTTCAACGACGATGCCCCTGGGTCTGAATCGGCCAGAGCTGAGGTTACGGAGGCTTGGTATGAACAGGAGTTATCTCTGGGCATGGGCAAGTTGATTTTCACCTTGGGCAAGATAGATCTGACCAACTACTTTGACACCAACGAGGTGGCCAACGACGAAACAACGCAGTTTCTGTCCAGCGGTTTTGTCAATAACCTTGCGGTGGAATGGCCTGATGACAATGGACCAGGCTTCAGGATGAGCTATGAGATAGGCAAATGGTGCATGGGAGTGGGCTTTGCTTCGGCTGATGGAGACTGGGAAGATCTTTTTGAAGGTGTGTTTGGGATAGCAGAAGTTGGCAGGGAGGTGGAGATAGGGGGGCTAAAAGGTCACTACAGAGTGTATGCCTGGTACAACGGTAGGGATCACTTGGATGTGGATGATGTAAAGAGGTTTGGTAGGGTAGCGGATATGGACGATGACGAAGATAACTATGGAGTTGGGTTGAGCATGGATCAAGAGTTGGTGAAGGACGTGCTGGTGGTGTTTTTGAGGGTTGGATGGGAGAACGGTGATGCGGTGTTGGGAGAGATGGACGAAGGTGAATTAATCCTTGATACGGTGCCCATTGATGGGGCTTTGAGCTTGGGATTCAGGGTGTCTGGATTGTTATGGGGCAGGGAGGATGACGAGCTTGGATTGGCCTATGGAGTAGTGTTTGTGGATGATGAAGCAGAAGATGTGTACAGGGAAGCGTTTTACGGTGAGTACTACAGAAAAGCCGATAAGGTAGATATGAAGAATGAACATCATGTTGAGTTGTACTATCGTGCGAGCTTCCTTAATGGGCGTTTGGAGATTACGCCGGATGTACAGTTTGTAGTGAATTCCAACGGCAACGGCGACGCAGACACTGTGTATGTGATAGGCACAAGGATGCAGGTGAACTTTTAAATTTTGGGAGGTGGAAGATGCTTAGGAAAGCTTTGGTTTCTTTCGTCCTTTTGTCCATTTTATGTTCCTTGGGTGTGGTGGAGGCAAAGATGAAGGAAGACAAATCTGCTATAGTACTTGCTTTCTTCGGAACTACATATCCTTCGGGGTTGAAAGCCGTGGTCAATATTTTGGATGAGGTGAAAAAGGCCTTCCCCAATACCGAGGTGAGGGTAACCTTCACTTCAAATATTATTAGGAGCATATGGAGAAAGCGCCAGAAAGAAGCTGATAAATGGCTTTCCAAGGGGGTGCCCAGGGAAATCCTTTATGTTAAAGGGATCCTTTCTACCATGGACGAGCTGCAGGAGCAGGGCTACAAGAATATCGTTGTTCAGTCTACCCATATTTACCATATGGAGCAGGTGGAGGATCTTTTAGCTTATCTGAAGGCTCTGAGATCTATTGAAACGGTTAAGGAGCGTTGGAAGCCTTTTCACAAAATAGCCTTCGGCAGACCTATTTTTGGAGGTATAGGGGATAGATACGACTACCACGAAGATCTCAAAAGGGGTGTTGAAGCGTTGAAAGACGACGTGGAGCTTGCGAGGAAGAAAAAGGCTGTTCTTGTATATATGGGGCACGGCAATGAGTATTGGTCTTCTGGAATCTATATTGAGGCTCAAAGGATGTTCAGGAAACTTTACCCAGATGTTCAGGTGTTTGTGGGAACTGTGGAGGGCTTTCCTACCCTTGAGGATGTTCTTGAGGCTATGTTGAAGGAAGCGAAGAGCAAAAAGGTGATACTTAAGCCCTTCATGGTGGTTGCCGGGGATCATGCCCATAACGATATGGCTGGAGAAGAGCCAGATTCCTGGAAGAGTGTACTGGAAAAGCACGGCTTTGAGGTAGAGCCGGTGTTTGAGGGGCTTGGAGAAAAGGATTCCGTAGCTCGCATAATAATTGAGCATATTAGAGATACTGCGAGGGACGCGGGTATAAAGCTTGAGTGAGATTGAGGTAGTAGATCTTAAGAAGAATTTTGGAAATATAGAGGCTTTAAAAGGCATCTCCTTTTCTGTAGGGCGGGGGGAAACCCTCGCCCTCTTAGGCCCCAACGGTGCCGGAAAGACCACTACCATTAAGATACTTACGGGGTTGATACTCAAGTATGAAGGACGGGTGTTCTATCGGGGTAGGCTTTTTTATCCTTATGACAGGCGTATAAAGAGCCTTATAGGCATGGTCCCTCAGCACAACAACCTTGATAAAGAGTTGACGGTTTATCAAAACCTGAAGCTGCACGGGCTTCTATTTGGGCTTTCGGGAAAGGATTTGGAGATCAGGATAGATGCGGTGCTTGATATGGCTGGGATGAGGGAGCACAAAGCGAGAAAGGCCGATTATCTGTCTGGAGGTATGAAAAGGAGGCTTGTGATTGCAAGGGCTTTGCTTCATGAGCCGGAGATACTCTTTCTGGATGAGCCAACGGTGGGATTAGACCCTGCTGTGAGGCGAAGCCTTTGGGATTTTGTGGTGAGGCTTAGGACCGAGGGAAAGACAGTTATACTAACTACCCACTATATAGAAGAAGCTGATATGCTCAGCGATAGGGTGGTAATAATGGATAGGGGAAGAATTGTTGCTGAAGGTTCTCCCAAAGAGCTTAAAGGATCTTTGGGCCGATTCGTTCTGGAAGTTCACACGCCCCAAGGCATCAAGGAGGAGTTTTTCTCAAGCAGAGAAGAAGCCATTGCAATGGCAAAGGAGTTTTCCTTTCCCGTGAGGGTGAGGGAGGTTAATTTGGAAGATGTTTTCCTTAGGTACACCGGTAGGAGAATAGAAGTTTGAAAGGGGTTCTTGCCGTTTATTACAGGGAGATAGTAAACTTCAAAAACCGATGGTTAAAAGTCTGGTCTGCTTCTATTATATACCCGATTCTGTTTCTTCTCGCCTTTGGCTATGGAATAGGAAGAGAAGCGAAGGTAGCTGGTGTAGGCTACGTCAGGTTTCTAATTCCCGGACTAATTGCCATAAGCAGTATGAACCAAGCTTACGGGGTTTCTTTGGAGGTTCACATTTCAAGATATTATTACAGACTTTTTGACGAATACCTCATTGCTCCCATAGCCCGCTGGGAGATCGTTGTGGGGGAGATGCTTTATGGAATCACCAAAGGGTTGGTGCCAACGGCGGTTCTATTAGGATACTCACTGGTTTCTAAGTTGGGGTATAATGTAACTCCTTCGTTCTTTATGTTTCTGTTGCTTCACCTATGCTGCTTTTCCCTTTTAGGTTTCATAGTGGCCATGGTGGTGAGATCCCATGCGGATCAGGCGGCTTTTTCTACCTTTGTTATGACTCCCATGCTGTTTCTTTCTGATACCTTTTATCCCATAGAGAAAATGCCCTTTTTCGTGCGGCCCTTGGGATATATTTCTCCACTCACCTATTCCACCAAGCTCATAAGGGCCAGTCTCTTGGGATATGAGGTATCTAAGGCTTATTCGGTTATGCTTGTGGTTATAACTCTCCTGCTTTTCTGGGGAGCTTTGTGGGTTGCGAGGAGGGCCGAGGGTTGAGGTCTTGGGGTCTTTTTCTGCTTTTGACGGTTTGTTTGTTTAGTATGTTTTTGGGGCCTGTTTTTATTAATCCCTTTTCTGTGAATAATGAAAGTCTTGGCCTCATCATTGATTTTCGTTTGCCAAGGGTTCTTCTTGCTGCAGTTAATGGAGCTCTTCTCTCCGTTAGCGGAGCTATCTTTCAGGTGGTTTTAAGAAACCCTCTGGCTGATGGGTTTACCACTGGCGTGGCTTCAAGCTGCGCTTTGGGAGCGGTTCTGGCCATATCCTTTGGACTGCCCATGATCCTTGTGGCTGGGGTATCCGCAGCCTTTGGCATTGTGGGCTTTCTCTTTGTCTATCTTTTGGCGAGTTACGATGGGGCGTTTGACCCAATAACCCTGATTCTTGCTGGTATTGTCCTCAACGTGGTGGCATCAAGCCTCATAAGCCTCCTAAAGTTTCTTTTTGAGGACAGTATTCTGTCGGTGGTTTTTTGGCTTATGGGAGGCATACCAATACTCAACTGGAGCAGATTGTTTTTGGTGTTTTTAGCGTTTTTTGTCTGTTTTTTGATTTTGTTGAGGAAAGGATACGCT
>WGAU01000003.1 GCA_015494645.1 Aquificota bacterium | reverse complement strand
CCCATACTCTTTATCGGAGGCTATGTGGAAAAGATACTAAAGCAGTTCGCTTCAGTCCTCATAATGGCTCTTCTTGCCTCATACACCATCTCCATTACCGTGATACCACTTCTTTCTCCTAAAATCCTGGGAGGCGACACCAAAAGAAACGCCCTTGAAAGGCTGCTATACAGAATAAGCGAAGCATTCCTTGAACCACTGAGGAGTTTCTTTGTGGCACTTTTTGATTTCGCCTTGAACAAAAGGCTCCTTTTCATAGCAGGTGGCATGGCACTTTTAATCATCAGCGTTAAACAGATGCCCCTTGTGGGAAAGGATCTCATGCCCCCAATGGACACGGGAATCATAAAGATCCTCTTTGAGGTGGAGCCAAACACTTCAATTTCGCGAACAGAACGCATCGTAAACAGAATGGAAAAAATAATCACCGAAACGCCGGGATTTATCCGCATGGCAACCATGGTGGGAAGTGAGCCCGGAGTGATAAGCTTTGGAGCAGAAAGAACGCCCCAGCAGGGACTTATAACTGTCCACTTTGTGGACCGCTTCCACAGAAAAAAGACCATCTGGGACATTGAAAAAGAACTTAGGGATAAGTTTCTAAAAATACCCGGCATAAAATACGTGCATGTGTATGACTTTGGCGCAACGCCCCTTTCCTCAATAGCTGCTCCCATTGACGTTATGATAAGTGGACCCGATCCCAAAGTGCTGGACAGACTGGCAGAAGAAGCCAAGAAGAGACTTTACAAAGTAAAAGGGCTTGTCTCTATCTCCCGAAACTGGAGCCTTGATAAAAGAGAAATAAGGATTTTCCCAAACTTTGAGAAGCTTGCTCGATATGGCATCTCCCCCATTCAGCTTGCAGAAGCTATAAAAGCAGCCTTTAGCGGAGCCCAAGCCTCTATCTTAAGGGTTCCCGGAGAGGACGGATACGTTATAAGGGTAAGGTTTCCTGCATCTGAGAGAAGCAGCCTCTCCGATCTTATGACACTTAAAGTTCCCACATCCAAAGGGCCTGTTCCCCTAAACGAGCTTGCCACATTCAATGTGGTTAAAACCCTCACCGTTTACAAGCGCCAGAGCCTATCCCCTGTAGTTGATGTCTTAGGATACCGCTACACAACCGCCATAACCCACCTTCAGGGGCAGGTGGATAAGCTTTTGAAAGACATGCCTATTCCCAAGGGATACAGCATAAGTCAGGAAGGCGAGATAAAGCACATGAAGGAGTCCTTCGGGCGTCTCAGAAAAGCCTTAGTATTCGCTCTGGTTCTTCTCTACTTCTCCTTGGTTCCAACCTTCAAGTCCTTCGTAGACCCGCTAACTATAATGGTTGCCATTCCCCTGTCTCTTATAGGAGCCGTTTGGGGACTTCTCATAGTTGGAAGGCACTTCTGCATGCCCGCCTCCATGGGCATGATCCTTCTTGCAGGCATTGTTGTAAACAACTCTATCTTACTGATAGATTTTATAAAAAACGCTCAAAAAGAGGGTAAAAGCCTAAAAGAAGCCGTTGAAGGCGCCATAAGGATCAGGACAAGACCCATAGTAATGACGGCCCTTGGAACCATAACAGGTATGATTCCCATAGCCGCACAAAGAGCCTTAGGACTTGAAAGACTGTCCCCTCTTGCCGTGGTGGCCATAGGAGGACTTATCGTTTCAACCCTCCTCACACTCCTATATGTGCCCCTTTTCTACACCATATTTGAAGATGCCAAGAAACTTGTTGCAAGGCTCAAAGGTCGTCCATAAATAGGGTCTGCTGCTTTGGCTTAACCCTTCCAAAAAATCTGTAAGCCTTCTCGGTAGCCACCCTACCCCTGGGAGTCTTCTTGATATATCCTTCCTGTATCAGGTAAGGTTCGTAAACCTCCTCAAGGGTACGCTTTTCCTCCCCCACTGCCACAGCCAAAGTCTCTATACCCACAGGACCGCCGTTAAAATGGTCTATTATGGCAAGAAGAAGTTTTCTATCCACGCTGTCAAAGCCCGCCTCATCTATCTCCATCATCTTCAGGGCCATGTCGGCTATCTCTTTAGTTATAATCCCCTTCCCCTTCACCTGAGCAAAGTCTCTGACCCTTTTCAACAACCTATTTGCGATTCTTGGAGTACCCCTTGAACGCCTCGCTATCTCAAAGGCTCCTTCATCGTCAATCTCAACCCCCAATATAGCCGCAGACCTCTTAACAATAAGAGTCAGCTCCTCTGGCGTATAGAAATCAAGGCGTAGGATAACCCCAAATCTACTTCTTAAAGGGGATGTAAGCATGCCCATCCTTGTGGTGGCACCAATAAGGGTAAAAGGTGAAAGCTTAACCCTAAGTGTCTTCGCCCCCGGACCTTGCCCCACAATAACGTCTATGCAGTAATCCTCCATGGCAGGATAAAGAACCTCTTCAACCTGAGGATGGAGCCTGTGTATCTCGTCTATAAAAAGGATGTCCCCCTTTTCAAGACCGGTCAGTATGGCTGCCATATCTCCGGGTCTGTCTATGGCTGGACCAGAAGTGATCTTGATGTTAACCCCCATCTCTTTGGCCACAATCATGGCAAGGGTTGTTTTGCCCAGACCCGGAGGGCCACACAGGAGTACATGGTCAATAGGCTCTCCCCTAGCCTTTGCTGCCTCAATGAACACTTTGAGATTCTCCTTTACCTGCCTCTGCCCTATGTACTCATCAAGGCTTGAGGGACGAAGATCTTTTCCCAGCGTTCTATCTTCCTCGCTCGGAAGAGGATTGAATATGCGGTTTGTCTCTCCCATAAATCAATTCCTTACAAACTCTTTCCCAATTCTCTGAGAACAAGTCTCAAAAGCTCCTCCTCGGTCTTCCACTGCACATCAACCCTCCTCAAGGCCTCTTCTGCTTCCTTAAGAGTATATCCCAAAGATACAAGGGCCTCCAACACTGCCTTCTCCGCAGAGGGAATAGTCCCCAAAGATATCCTCTCTTTGCCCAGCTCGGCAACAATCCTCTTGGCCGTTTTCTTACCCACCTTAGGCACTCTGCTCAGCACCTCCACATCCCCTTCCTCCACGGCACCCACAAACCTCTCATAACCAAGGTGGGATATGATGGACATGGCCACCTGAGGCCCCACCGATGGCACTTTTATAATGAGGTTGAAAAGATCCAACTCCCTCTTATCAAGGAAGCCGTAATGAACAAAATCTTTCTCCTTCTCCCTGAAAAAAGAGCGAACCCAGAAAAACGCCTTCTCCCCAACATCTGGGATCTGAGAAGAATCCTCCACAGGAACTATGAGCCTAAACCCCAAGCCATTAA
The DNA here is from genome assembly GCA_015494645.1 of Aquificota bacterium. Taxonomy (GTDB): domain Bacteria; phylum Thermosulfidibacterota; class Thermosulfidibacteria; order Thermosulfidibacterales; family Thermosulfidibacteraceae; genus Thermosulfidibacter. The sequence goes on along the minus strand of WGAU01000003.1, from coordinate 27,953 downwards.
CGGAAAGTTGCACCTCTCCCGGGGATTTTGAAACAACAATACCTTCAAGGAAAGAGAACATTCCTTTAAGCCCTGCTGTGATATATTTCCCACGCCTTGGCGTATTTCACCATTACATAGTAGGAGGAAAGAAGAGCTATTATAAGCCCAGGCATACCATCTTTGTATCCCTGTTTAAGTATGTAAAATTTGAAAAAATCACCTAAGGGCCTCAAAACCAAGTTGAAGAAGTTGGGCTTTTTCCCAGCCTTCACTATATCCTTTGCTGCCCAGTCAGTATACCTCTCCATTTTCCTAAAGTACTGCTTTAGGCTGGTGTAGGAGTGATGAATAAGGTAGTTTTTCAACTCACCAATCCTGCCTGTGGAAACAATAACATCCGCATGAACCTCTTTATCTTCGTATCTGCTAACGCTCTTTCTGAAAAGCCTTATGTTCCTGTCCTCCTTTGGACCCCATCCCCCATGATCAAGAGGATACCCCAAAAAAAAGTTTCTTCTACCTATATAGTAGCCATCAAATTGCGGATTTTCCAATACCTCAAGTATTTCATCCTTAAGTTCAGGCGGCACCCTCTCGTCGGCATCCAAAATCATAATCCAATCATAAGTCGCCTGAGGTATAGCCCAGTTCTTTTGAGTAGCAGAATTTATGTACTCATGCTGAAGAATTCTGTCCGTGTACCTTCTGGCTATTTCAAGGGTTCTGTCAGTGCTGAAGGAATCCACCACCATTATCTCATCGGCCCACAAAACGCTCTTGATGGCATCCTCTATATTTTTTTCTTCGTTATAGGTAGGAATAATAACGGTAAGCCTCTGACGCATCTACTCTTTAACCCTTCTGTCGCCAGCGTGCATCCACTCCCTAAGCTTCCACCTCAGAATCTTTCCTGCAGGAGTTCTGGGCACATACTCTACTTCCTTGAAGATCTTTGGAACAAGGTCCCTGTTCTTCAAACGCTTTAAAACAAGCGCTCTTATATCGTGCTCTATCTGTTTGATGGGAAATCTGTTCTCGTAAGCCTTCTTGTAAGAAATACAGGCAATTATGGTCCCATCATTCTCCTCAATAACCCCCACATCCTCCACAGCCGGATGCTCTCTTATGACCTCTTCCACCTCTAAAGGAGAGTACTTGCGATCACCTACCCTCAAAATGTCCTCTTCCCTTGCTGCAAAATGAAGGTAACCCTCGCTGTCCACAAAGACCACATCCCCTATATAAGAGTAGCCCTCAATGACAGAGCTCCTTTGCTTCTCCACATTGTCCCAATAGATAGGCCCAGTGGGACCTTTAACCAACATCCTTCCAAGCTCCCCGGGCTTGCACTCTCTACCCTTCTCATCCACCACTCTTATGTCCATTCCCGGAATGGGAACACCAAAAGAAGCTATCTTCGGGACCAACCTCACCGCATTGGAAGCCACAAGATGAAGAAACTCCGTTGCCCCAAGACCTTCGTAAATAGGCTGTTCGGTGCGATTGAACCACTCAGTAAAGGTTTTAGGATCCAGAGGACTTCCCCCGGTAGTTGCAAGCCGTATACTTGAGAGCTTTTCGGGAGAGAAATTTGAACACATCATAAGCCTGTCGTAAAAGCTGGTAAGTCCTGTCAATACGGTAGCCCTTCTTCTGGCAATACTCTCTATGATCCTAAAGGGATCAAACTCCGTAAAGAGGATCACCGCAGCTCCAGCAAAGGGAGGGATAAGAACAAAGGTACCAAATCCAGCGGCAAAAGTAAGAGGAGCACCACCAGTGAGTATATCTCCCCTATTCAAGCGCCAAACATACTTATTGACGAGGTAGCACTCACAGAGAATATTTTTTGCAAAGTGCACGCACCCCTTGGGCAACCCCGTGGTACCGGAAGTATGCAAAATGACACAAGGATGATCAGGCTCAACATGTTCAAGGAAGTATTGGTCCTCCTCTCGCTCTATTATATCTTCGTAAATGGCAGTAAACCCTTCTTTAGGGACCTCAAATTCCCTCCTTATAACCACGATATCTTTTATAGTTTCCACTTTTTTGGCAATGGGAAAGACTTTGCCAAGGTGTTTGGCGCTCACAAATAAAAATTTTACCTGTTTGGAGTTAAGCATGTATTCAATTATATGAGACTTCCAATAAGGAGAGATAGGCACCGAGATGGCACCCAGCCGAAAGATGGCAAAGTTTATGATCAAAGCCTGTGGAGAGTTCAAAAGAACAAAGGCTACTCTATCCCCCTTTTCCACTCCCTTTTTTTTAAGAAAGTTGGCCACTCTCAAAGAAGCATGAAATATTTCCTCATATGTGTACTCCCTACCTGCAAAAAAGACCATAGGACGGTTTATGCAGCCTGCTGTAACATGCCTGTCCAGAAGGTACCACACCAAATTGTAGTTATCCTTATAGAAGAAACGACACTCATCAGGATAGACAAAATCAGGCCAAAGATCCTGCGGGGGCAGATGGGCTTCCCAATCTCTGCCCATTGCTCAGCTAAGCTCCATACTTCTTCAACCTCAAGGCATTGGCAAGTAGCAGAGGCATAGCCTCCACCGCATAGTATATACGCAAGTTCCCCTTAGAACAACTTCTCTCATTGAACTCCCTTATTCCTGACGGGATAACATATCTGGAGTAAAGAAGGAACGGATTGGGATGCCAGCTATGACTTTTAAGCACAGAAGGCGTGGAATGGTCCCCAGTTATAGCAAGAACATGGGGATTGAGCTTCAGTATCCTTGGGAGATAGGCATCAAACTCCTCTATCACTTTAACCTTGGCATCAAAATTGCCATCTTCCCCGTAGGAATCGGTCTTTTTAACATGTAGATAAAAGAAATCGTATTTCCCCCAGTGTTTCTCCATACACTCTATCTCGTGGGCAATGGTAGATCCCTGAACCTCCAATAGCTCCATGCCAACAAGCTTTGCCAAACCTTTGTACATAGGATATGTAGCTATAGCAGCAGCGTTCAGGCCAAAAAGCTCTTTCACTGAAGGGATCCTGGGAAGCTCCGAAATTCCCCTCAAAAGGATAAAATTGGCTTTCGGTTCTTCCTTCAAAACCTCTCTTGCTCTGCCCAACAACTTTTTCAAGACTTGGGCAAGTCTCTGAGCTTCAGGGGTCAAAGGCTTCGGTTCAATAGGCTCTCTGCCCGTTTTTTGAGGATCTGTATCGGGCACACCAGCCTTCAACCCTTCACCCCTTAGCCTTAAAGCAAACCTGTGCTCCATGCCTGAGGTAAAGGTTATTTCAACCCCATCAATTTCTTTAATGGCACCCTGTAACTTACTTATAAGCCTCTTGTTTTCCTCAGTAGGAATCCTACCCGCCCTTCTATCAACAACTATAAGCTTTCCACTCTCTTCTTTGACCGTGCAGAAATTTCCTCTGATGGCTATGTCCCCTGGCTCCAGATCAACACCAAGCCCCAGATTTTCCAAGACTCCCCTGCCGATTTCATACTTAAGGGGATCGTAGCCAAAAAGAGCAAGATGAGACGGTCCCGATCCCGGAGTTATTCCGGGCATTATGGGATGCACAAGACCTATCTCAGACTTCTCTGCAAGGGCATCAAGATTGGGAGTGTTAGCATATTCAAGCTCAGTTTTACCCTCCTTAAAAGGCGCTCCTCCAAATCCATCCAGCACCACAAGAACAATTTTCGTATTGTTTGCCACCACAAGGGACCTTATTAGCTCCTCCCTATCCAACAAAACCAGCCTCCTTTTGGGCCAGAAATTCTTCCAACTCTTCTATGGTACCAAATATCCTCTCTGATGTTATCCTTACAACCCAATTTTCCCTCATAGGAGTTATGCTCCAAACAGGAACCCCTGCTTTGTAAGCCTCCCACATCTCTATAGCTGTACCCATGCTCGCCTCAGGTAGATAAGCCACGATGAGATCCGAACTCTTCACAAGATCCACATGATACATAAAGGTTTCTTTAGCCTCCTCATCGGTGTAATCAACACTATTGGGGTGATTGCTCACAGGACAGTATACCTCCCACCCATCAAAGTACCTTGAAAGAACCTCCTTTAGCTTCTCCCTGTAATCCTGCTTATGTATTTCCTTGCCTCTTTTGGATCCCTGAATGATACCCGCTATAAAGATGCGTCCCATACTATATTTCCAACTCCACCCTCTCCTTCTGCCAGCGAAGGACTTCTTCTATAAGTTCTTTCTTAAAGTTCTCGTCCTTAACCACTTCGTCAAGGTACTTCTTGTACTTCTCAAGGGCTTCATCGCCCTTCCTCTTGTACTCCTCATCTCCTGTGAGCCTGTAAAGGGCATAGTAAGTCTCAGCCACATGCCTTATCCAGCCCTTGCCTTCCTCCTCGTCCATCCTCATGGCATACTCAAGGAACTTTTTATAGGCTTCTACAGCTTCCTCTATCCTTCCCAAACGCTCGCATATATCCGCGACATCGCTCCAGAAGACCCCATCCTCCTCAACTGCTCTCCTTTTGTTCACCTCAAGGGCAGTTTCCCAGCACTTTTTAGCTCTTTCTTGATCTCCAACTTTCTCCCAAGCCTTCGCCGCATCATCCCAGTACCATTCTTCCAGTTGCGCCAGCTTCTCCAAAATTTCCGCAGCTCTCTTATAATCTCCAAGCTTTTCCTCGTATATCTCCCGTGCCCTTCTCAGATAGTAATCCCCATATTCTTCTTTCTCTGCCAAAAGCTCGTAGAGCCTCGCAACCTCTTTCCAATCCCCAAGCTCCTCATAGCAGATGGAAGCGGAAGTGTACCAGCCAAGCTCCTCGTAGAGCTTTGCCGCTTCCCTCCACATCTTTTTCCTTCTATACTTTATAGCAGCCTTGTCCTTTTTGCCCTCTGCGATGAGCTTTTCCGGCGATTTGAACCAGTCTATAACCCCAAGCTCAGGTTCGGTAATGTAAAGCCCTGCCGCTATAGCCCCCAGCACGAACAACACAAATAACACCCAAAAGACCACAGGATGAGCATAGGTAAAGGTCTCGTAGGTTTCAACAAGAGATAGAATCCCTACGATACTCGCAGGAACGCCTAACTTATAGTTCTTTGCCCATATGGCCAGTCCACCTATGAAAAGGGCTCCCGCTGCAACTCCCAAAAAGATCAATCCAAAGATGATTTTTAACACTATCATGACTTAACATCCTCCTTACCAATTTTACCTTCCGCCTTGAGTATGGTGAGTCTACCGGAAAGCACCGTGTCAGGAGTGAGGGATATACTGTCTATACCACACTTCACAAGAAACTCAGCAAACTCAGGATAGTCGGAAGGTGCCTGCCCGCAAATGCCAACAGGTTTGCCGTACTTATGGGCCGTCTCAATCACCATGGCCACCATGCGTTTAACCGCCTCGTTCCTCTCATCATACAAATGGGCAATAAGCTCGGAATCCCTATCTACTCCAAGAACAAGCTGGGTAAGATCATTGGAGCCTATGGAAAAACCATCAAATACCTTGGCATATTCATCGGCAAGGATAACATTAACAGGAAGCTCGCACATTACATAAACTTCCAATCCGTTCTCTCCTTGAACGAGACCGTGCTTGTGCATCTCGTTGATGACCTTCTTACCCTCCTCAGGAGTTCTGCAGAAGGGGATCATGACCTTCACATTCCGCAGCCCCATAACATCTCTTACTCTCTTTATAGCCTTACATTCCAAAGCGAAGCCTTCCCTGTAGTTGGGATGATAGTACCTGCTGGCCCCCCTCCAGCCCAGCATGGGATTGCTCTCCACAGGCTCAAAGAACTCACCACCGATAAGATTAGCGTACTCGTTTGACTTGAAGTCACTCATTCTGACTATCACAGGGTTAGGGTAAAAGGCCGCCGCTATAGTGGCAATTCCCTCTGCAAGCTTGTCAATGAAGTAAAGGGTCTTATCCTCATAGCCCTTGGTCAACTCCCTTATCCTGTCCTTGACCTCCCCCTCGGGAAGTTCATCAAACTTCACCAATGCCATGGGGTGTATCTTGATGTAAGAACCAATGATGAACTCAAGTCTTGCAAGACCCACTCCATCGTTGGGGATTTTGGCGTAGTTGAACGCCTCCTCAGGATTGCCCAAGATCATCATCACCTTGGTCTTGGGCTTGGGTAGGTTGGATATCTCTATTCTCTCAACTTCATAGTCAAGCACCCCATCGTAAACGTAACCAACGTCTCCCTCTGCACAGGAAACGGTTATTTCCATACCCGTCTTTAAAACCTCCATGGCTCCCTGAGCACCTACCACTGCAGGAACTCCAAGCTCCCTGGCCACAATGGCAGCATGGCAGGTTCTACCCCCCCTCTCGGTAACTATAGCAGAAGCAAGCTTCATAATAGGCTCCCAGTCGGGATCGGTCATTTCGGTAACGAGTATCTCTCCTTTCTGGAACTTGTGCATCTCTTTCACGGAATTTATTACCCTCACCCTTCCCGTACCGATTTTACTTCCCACGCTCTTACCAGAAACCAAAACCTTTGAGCGCTCCTTCAACTTGTAGATCTCTATGACATTCTCGTCCATCTGGGAGTGCACCGTTTCAGGCCTGGCTTGAACAATGAAAAGCTCATTCAATATCCCGTCCTTGGCCCATTCAATATCCATGGGCCTGTAAACTCCTGCTTTTTTGGAGTAGTGCTCTTCTATTACCAACGCCCACTCGGCAAGCTGCAAAATCTCATCATCCGTAAGAGCAAATCTTTCCCTCTGCTCGCTGGGAACCTTCACTTTTTTAACCGTTTTGGTCCCCACCTTGTCGGAATAGATCATCTTGACTTGCTTCTTGCCCAAGACCTTCTTTATTATAGGCTTGTAACCTTCCTTAAGGGTAGGCTTGAATACATAGTACTCGTCAGGGTTAACCTCTCCCTGAACCAGTACTTCCCCCAGGCCATAAGTTGCAGTTATAAAAACAACATCTTTAAACCCACTCTCTGTATCTATGGTGAACATCACACCACTACAGGCAAGATCAGATCTCACCATTTTCTGAACGCCTATGGAAAGTCCCACGCTGAACTGATCAAAACCCTTGTCGTGCCTGTAAGATATGGCCCTGTCGGTAAAGAGAGAAGCAAAACACTTCTTGCAAGCATCAAGAACCCTCTCCACTCCCCTTATGTTAAGGTAGGTATCCTGTTGTCCCGCAAATGAAGCATCGGGAAGATCTTCGGCAGAAGCGGAAGACCTTACAGCAACATCTGTATCAGGACCGTACTTTTCACAGAGCCTTTCATAAGCTTTCCTTATCTCATCAGCCAAATCCTCAGGCAAGGGAGAGTAGTATATGAGATCCCTTACTTTTTTGCCCCTTAGAGATAGGTTCTCTATGTTACTGGTGTCAAGATCGGAAAGGATCTCCTCTATTTTCTCCCTAAGGTTGTTGCTGTCCACAAAATGCCAGTAGGCATCGGTGGTTATAGCAAAACCATAGGGAACATTAATTCCCTTAGGAACAAGAGCGTTAAACATCTCACCTAAAGAGGCATTTTTACCACCCACCAAAGGTAAGTCATCCATGGTGATCTCATCAAGCCATTTGATGTACTTGAAGCTCATTCCTCCTCCCCCTCCAGCCTTTTTTCTATGGATCTTTTATGGGCAATTAACCCTTCCATTTCAGCCAGTTTCATAGCATCCCCTGCCAGTCCCTCAAAGATAGACCGATCCAAAGCTATAAGAGACGTTCTTTTGTAGAAGTGGTAAACCCCTAAAGGAGAAGAAAACCGTGCCCTGCCACCGGTGGGCAAAGTATGGTTAGGACCGGCTATATAATCACCTACAGGCTCAGGAGAATAGCCTCCTAAAAATATGGCACCTGCATTCTTCAGCATGGGAAGCAATCTCCAAGGATCCTCCACCACAACCTCAAGGTGCTCTGGAGCAAAGAGATTGGCTATATGAGCCGCCTCTTCAACAGAACGGGCCACAATCACCGTTCCGTTGTTCCTCCATGAGGCCTCTGCCACATCCTTAGTGGAAAGATCCTTTAGCTGACTTTCAACTTCATCAACAACTCTTACGGCCAAATCCTTTGAAAGAGCCACAAGGATGGGCCTCGCCATGGGATCATGCTCCGCCTGAGAAAGAAGATCCGCCGCCACCCAAGCAGGATTTGCACTATCATCGGCTATAACCAAAACCTCGCTGGGACCGGCAATACTGTCTATGTCAACTGTCCCATAAACCAGCCTCTTGGCCTCGGCAACATATATGTTTCCAGGACCAACTACTTTATCAACCTTTGGCACGGTTTCGGTGCCAAAGGCCATGGCAGCAACGGCCTGAGCCCCTCCCACAAAGAAAACCCTATCCACACCACAAAGATAAGCAGCACCCAGAACATAAGGGTTCCTGTAACCCTCAGGAGTTGGGACACAGAGTATAACTTCTCTAACCCCAGCAATCTTAGCAGGAACAACATTCATAATAACCGTAGAAGGATACGCAGCCCTACCACCTGGGACATAGACCCCTACCCTATCCAAGGGACGAACCAACATGCCAATGAAAGATCCCCCCTCCTCAACCACCCAAGACCTTTCAACCTGATTACGGTGGTAAACCTCCACCCTCTCCTTGGCATGCTGGATAGCCTTCCTATCCTCATCAGAGAGGGAATCCCACGCCTCCTTAAGCTCTTCCTTAGAAGCTTCAAAGCCTGCGGAAGCATCCCATCGGTCAAACCTTTTAGTGAAATCAAGCAGGGCTTCATCCCCTTTCTCTTTAACTCGGGACAGGATCTCCAGAACAGCCCTTGTCACAGACTGGTCAACCTCAGAGTGGATTTTAACTAAAGAAGATAGGTCACAGATGCCTTCGGGCTTTAAGACCTCCATTCTCTATCCTTTTCAAAAGATTGTACACTTCATTAGGAAAGCTTTTCACCTTGCCGTTCCTTCCCACAACCACATGTCTCGTAAATCCCTCGGCCACAAGGGAACAACCTTCTCCTTCAATCCTATAATGAAATGTTAATCCCTTTTTACTAACATTGCCCAAGCGTGTAAACACCTTTATCTCATCATCGTAGCCCACAGATTTCCTATACTTGCAATAGGCCTCCACTATGGGGAGAATACACTCGTACTCATCCTCAAGCCTGCGGTAGGTAAGCCCAAGATCCTTGAAAAGCTGAGTCCTTCCCACCTCAAACCAAACCAAGTAATTGGCGTAATAGGCAACACCCATTCTATCTGTTTCTTCGTACCTTACCCTCACCTTGGCAACAGACTCCAAATCAGCCTCCCTTTCAGGCGGGAGCTTTATACAACATCGTAGCGGTTTTTGTAAAGGAAGGTCAAAAACTCCTTGTACAAAGATTTGTCCATCTTCCCCTTCAAAACGAATTCGTCCCTCATCACCGCCAGAGCATCAAATGGAGACAATGGATCCCTATAAGGTCTGACCCCTGTCAAAGCTTCATAAACATCGCACACCTGAACTATCTGCGCTTCAATAGGAATTTTACCACCTGCAAGCCCCTCAGGATAACCAGAACCATCTATACGCTCATGATGGTACTTGGCCACATGAGAGTACCTTGATAATCCGTTTTCCTCTAAAACCTTAGCCCCCCACAATGTGTGAAGCTTCATAAGCTCAAATTCCCTTAAAGAAAGCTTGCCGGGCTTTTTAAGGATATTATCGGGTATTTTGACCTTTCCCACATCGTGCAAAAAAGCCGCAGTCACTATATCCCTATAGATTTCCTCTCTAAATCCCAAATGATAGGCAAACCCCGAAACCAAAGCTCCTACATTGGTGATATGTAGAGTTGTTGTGAAATCTTTATTAACTGTAAAGGCCACAAGATACGCAGCAGAAGGATTTTTCTCCATGTAATCCGAAAGATCCAAAGAAAACTGCTCCATTACCCCCAGGTTTTCCTTCGTGGGCAATGCCAACACCACGTCCACAACCTTTGACATTTGGGTAAAAATCCTCTTCATATTTTCTGGAGACGGGTCCTTGGAAAAACTCTCCTTCAGATTTTTCTCAATCTCCCCTAATAAGAGAAAAGAATCCTCACGGGCAATGTAAAAATTTTGAAGTCTATCATACAGCTCAATTATGAAGTCTTCCGAAACCGGAACCCCTTTGTTTTTATAAAGAACAGGCCTACCCCTGTGGACTAAATATATGGCTATTTCTGTGAAATCTAACTCCTTAAGCATCTCCACAGGTAGCGGGACCAGCATTTCTAAGGTAATCTCTCCAGACCCAGCCCTTTCCCTTTCAACCAAGATTCCCCCCTCTAATAAAATACTACAGGGTAATTCCTAAGGCAAACTTAAAAATTTTTTCATAATACTTTTATTTTCTTCCACTAAGAATCTCGTTTTAAGCCCCAAATGCATTTCAAGAAACAAAAAACCTTCTCTTAATGTTATAGCTGATCCGTAAAGTTTTCCCTCTTCTGTATAGCATCCTCCTTCCCTCTTAATCACTTTCTTTCCTCCAAATACCATTGAATCCCTGTTAGACGCAGATAGAGGAGTACCATCCGATATCCAAATAATCTTATCCCCCTTGATGCGTAAGGCCAGAAAGATCGCTGCCGGATGAACATGAGAAGGGTGAGGTATAATCTCGCAGTAGGATTCCGACAGCAAAGCCGCAGCTACAGGACCGGGATCCCTGTGATGAAAGCTTCTCATGGCATTGTAGAGATGTGTAAAGGCAAAAACTCCCCTCTCAACATACCTCATACATTCCTCATAGGTAGAGTTTGTATGCCCGATGGCTACCTTTACGCCATTGGAGGTCAGAAGACGATGGACTTCAAAATCACCGTCCATTTCAGGCGCCACCACAACCATCTTTATGATGTCGGCAAACTCCTCAACTATTTTCTTAAAATCGGCAAAATTCCACGACACGATATAATCCTTTCTCATCCCCCCTGCCTTTTCCGGATTGATGAAAGGGCCCTCCAAATAAGCTCCCAGTATGCCTTCTCTACACACCATAGCATCCCTAAGGGCCGACAAGCACCTCCTCATTCTCTCATAAGGCAAACAGACATAGGTAGCTAACAGCCATTTGGTTCCACAGGAAGCCTGGGTATCGTAGGCTTTTAAAATTTGGTGAACATCCTCCGAAGCAAAGGTGTAGCCCCCTCCGCCGTGCACATGCATATCAAAAAGCTCCAAGTTTATCCCCCTTGCCTTTTTGAAACTTTCCATTTTTATAATTGCTGCCCGTTCAAAAACTCAACAGGAGGGCCTCGCAATGTTTGAGGTGGAAAGGGAAGCTTGGGAGGAAATAAAGGAAAGGGCAGAAAAGTTAAGGAGGTATCTTTGACATAGAAGGTAAAAGGGCCCAGCTTCAAAGACTTGAGGAAAAGGCATCATCTCCAGAGATATGGAACGACCCCAAAAAAGCGGCGGATCTACTAAAAGAGAAAAAGCATCTTGAACACCTACTGGAAGAGTGGGAAGCTTTTGAAAACAGTTTAGACGATTTAGGAGTTCTAATAGAGCTTGCAGAAGAAGAAGAGGATCTTTCCCAAAAAGAAGAGATAGAAAAGGAGCTTGAAAGCATAAAGAAGAGGATCAAAAAATTAGAGATAAAAACTCTACTTTCCGGTGAAAAAGATCCGAATAATGCCATAGTAGCCATAAATCCAGGAGCAGGAGGCACTGAAGCACAGGACTGGGCGGAAATGCTCTTTCGCATGTACACCCGCTGGGCTAAATCAAAAGGCTTTGACGTAGAAGTGATGGACTACCAGCCCGCAGACGATGCGGGGATAAAGAGCGTTACTTTTATGGTTAAAGGGCCCTACGCGTACGGATACCTCAAAGGAGAAAGCGGTGTTCACAGACTGGTCAGGATCTCTCCTTTTGACGCCAATAAGAGAAGACACACCTCTTTTGCTTCTGTCTTTGTTTACCCAGAGATAGAAGAAGATATAGAGGTTGAGATACGTCCTGAGGATCTTAAAATAGAAACTTTCAGGGCATCTGGTCCCGGTGGCCAGCACGTCAACGTTACAGACTCCGCAGTTAGAATAACACACATCCCCACTGGAATAGTGGTTCAGTGTCAAAACGAACGTTCCCAATTGAGAAACAAAGAAATGGCTTTGAAGATACTGAGGGCAAGGCTATATGAGCTGAAAAAGCAAGAATTAGAAAGGGAAAAGCAAGAACTAGAAAAAAGCAAGAAAGATATAGCTTGGGGAAACCAGATACGCTCCTACGTACTTCATCCATTTAAGCTTGTGAAAGACTTGCGCACAGGGGTTGAAAAGAGTAATGTAGCGGCAATGGCAGTGCTTGACGGCGAAATAGATGATTTTATAGAAGCGTATCTTTTCTCCCAACAGGGAGAGAAAACACACGCCCTGGACTCTTCGGGGGGTGCCCAATTGGGTTCCCGAGGGGATGAAGGGGCGGAGGATAAAACCAAATGAGGAGGAGGTAGTATGGCCGTAGTAACTATGAAGCAGCTCTTGGAAGCAGGTGTTCACTTTGGACACCAGACAAGGCGGTGGAACCCCAAGATGAAGCCTTACATCTACACCGCCAGAAACGGAATCTACATAATTGACCTTCAAAAGACCCTCCAGCTCTTTGACAAAGCCTACCAGTTCGTAAGGGACAGGGTAGCTGAAGGAGCCAAGGTACTTTTTGTGGGAACCAAAAAGCAAGCTAAGGATACTATTGAGGAAGAAGCAAAGCGCTGCGGCATGTACTACGTAAATCACCGCTGGATAGGCGGTACCCTGACCAACTTCAAGGTCATCAGGCAAAGTATTGAGAAGTTGAAAGAACTTGAACGCATGAGAGACGAAGGATTTTTAGAAAACTACACTAAGAAAGAAAGAATGCGCATCCTCAGGAAGATTGAGAAACTAAACCGCAACTACGCTGGGATAAAGGATATGGAAGAGCTCCCAGACATCATCTACATAGTTGACCCAAGAAAAGAGAGGAACGCTGTTAAAGAGGCAAGGAAAGTAGGTATACCCATCGTAGCCATAGTGGATACCAACTGCGATCCCGACGAGATAGACGTGATCATTCCTGGAAACGACGACGCCATAAGGGCCATAAAGCTTATAACCTCCAAAATCGCCGATGCGGTTATTGAAGGACAACACATATTCAGGGAAAGGGTTGGGCTAACCGAAGAGGTGGTGGAGGAAGCGGAAGTTTACACCATGGAAGAAGGGGAAGAGGAAAAGACCCCCTTTGAGGAAGGCTACGAAGAATACGAAGACATCTATCAGGACGAGGAATAAGGAGGTGACGGCATGGCTATAACTGCACAGATGGTAAAGGAACTAAGAGAGCGCACAGGCGCGGGTATGATGGAGTGCAAGAAGGCCCTTGAGGAAGCAGGCGGTGATATGGAAAAGGCCGCCGAGATACTCCGCAAAAAGGGCATAGCCAAAGCAGAAAAGAAGGCATCCAGAAGCACCAAAGAGGGTATAATTGGGGCTTACATACACATGGGTGGCAAAATCGGGGTCCTTGTTGAGGTCAATTGCGAGACCGATTTTGTGGCAAGAACAGATGAGTTCCAGAACCTTGTGAAAGACATAGCTATGCAGATAGCCGCCATGAACCCTAAGTATGTATCAAGGGAAGATGTGCCAGAGGAAGTTATAGAAAAAGAAAAGGCAATTTACAGAGAACAGGCTCTTGCAAGCGGAAAGCCGGAACATGTGGTGGACAGAATAGTAGAGGGAAAGCTCAACAAGTTCTTTGAAGAAGTATGTCTACTGGAACAAACCTTCATCAAGGACGACTCCAAAAAGGTAAAGGACATCATCACCGAAGCCATAGCCAAGCTGGGAGAGAATATAAGGGTTGCAAGGTTCGCCAGATTTCAGGTAGGCGTTGAAAGCTGATGGAAGATAAAGGGCCCAGGTTTAAAAGGGTTCTTCTCAAACTATCTGGAGAAGTTTTAGCGGGCAAGGAAGGCTTTGGAATAGCTTCTGAAGCCCTCCTTCGCCTCTCCCAAGAGATAAAGGAGGTCTGGAAAGAAGGAGTTCAAATAGCGGTAGTCATAGGTGGGGGGAACATCTTCAGAGGACTCTCTGGCACCAAAACCGGCATTGACAGAGCCACAGGAGACTACATGGGTATGTTAGCTACCCTAATCAACGCCCTTGCCCTACAAAGCAGCTTGGAAAAAATAGGGGTACCCACAAGGGTTATGACTCCATTTGAGATCAGGCAGCTCGCAGAGCCTTATATAAGAAGAAGAGCCATCAGACACCTGGAAAAGGGAAGAGTGGTTATATTCGCCGGAGGAACCGGGAACCCATTCTTCACCACGGACACCGCCGCCGCTCTTAGGGCAGCCGAAATAGAAGCAGAAGTTATACTTAAAGCTACCAAAGTGGACGGTGTCTACGACAAAGATCCTGTAATCAACAAGGATGCCGTAAAGTTTTCCACCATAGACTACATAGATGTGCTTGAAAGGGGGCTTAAGGTAATGGATTCCACTGCAATATCTCTGTGCATGGAAAACAAAATCCCCATTTTGGTCTTTTCTGTTCTTGAACCAGGAAATATAAAGAAAGTTGTCATGGGAGAGGATGTAGGAACCCTGGTGGGGGAGGTTAAAAGATGCTAAGCGATCTGTACAAGGACATAAAAAGAAGAATGAAAAAATCAGTGGACAAGTGCGAACAGGAGCTTAAAGGGATAAGAACAGGAAGGGCCTCAACCGTTCTTTTGGAAGAGATAAAGGTAGAATACTACGGAACCCCAACCCCGCTAAAGCAGCTTGCCACACTCAGCGTACCTGAACCGAGAATGGTACTCATACAGCCTTGGGATAAATCCATAATAAAGGATATAGAAAAGGCCATAAGAAGTTCTGATTTAGGGCTTTCCCCAATGAACGACGGAAATGTGATAAGGGTAAGCTTCCCTCCCCTCACCGAGGAGAGAAGGAAAGAGCTCGTTAAAGTAGTTAGAAAAATAGGAGAAGAATACAAAATAGCTATCAGAAATATCCGCAGAGATGGCAATGAACAGGTTAAGGAAATGGAAAAGGAAAAGCTCATCTCAGAAGATGAAGCCAAAAAGGCACTTAAGGAGATCCAGAAGATTACTGACGAGTTTATCAAGGCTATTGACGAACTGATGGAAAAGAAGGAAAAGGAGATCATGGAATTTTAAACAACTGAGGAGGTGCTATCATGGCTTACAGAATTACCGATGAGTGTGTGGCCTGTGGATCCTGCAAGGATGTGTGCCCCACCGACGCCATCATGGAAGGCGAGGAGAAGTACAGCATTGATCCCGATAAGTGCACCGATTGCGGATCCTGCGCCGAAGTGTGTCCCACCGATGCTATCGTAGGTCCTGAAGAATAACAAACCAAACAAATACCAAAAACTTCTAAGGGGAGGGGATCTCCCCTCCCCTTTTTAGTAGGAAAGCATGGGAGAGAAAGGTAAGCTTCCCATTCATGTTGCCATTATTATGGACGGGAACGGCCGATGGGCCCAAAAAAGAGGATTGAGCAGAATATACGGCCACAAAAGGGGTGTGGAAAGAACCGAAGAAATCATAGAAGCCGCAAAGGAAATAGGCATTAAGTATCTTACTCTCTTTACCTTTTCCACTGAAAACTGGAAAAGGCCCGAAGAGGAGGTCAACTTTCTCATGGGCTTGCTTGAGGATTACCTGCAAAGCAAGATGAACAAGCTCATAGAGGAAAATATTCGCTTTAATGTTATGGGGAGAATCAGCGGTCTTCCCAAAAGCGTTCAGGCGTTAATCAACGAAGCTATGGAAAGAAGTGCCCACTGCAGAGATATGGTACTGACCCTTGCCTTAAACTATGGAGGAAGGGCAGAGATAGTTGATGCTGTAAAGAAAATAGCAAAGAGGCTTATGGACAACGGGTTCAATCCGAACGATATAGACGAAGAGATCTTCGCAAGGTTCCTTTATTGTCCCCAAATTCCCGAACCGGATCTTCTCATAAGAACTAGTGGTGAAATGAGGATCAGTAACTTTATGCTCTGGCAACTTGCTTATACAGAACTCTACTTTACAGACACTTTATGGCCCGACTTCACCAAAGAAGAGTTCGCCAAGGCCATAGAAGATTACATGAGAAGAGAAAGAAGATTCGGCGGAGTGTAGCTTCAAAAAATCCAAAACCCATAGACCACTGCATAAAGTTAAATCGCCTCTCCAAAGTCTCAAAATCGCTTTTCTATGGATTCAAAACATTTGTCCATCTCCCTTTGCATGGCTCCAAATCGGGCGTTCGTCTCATGTAACATTGAGAATTGTGGCAAATCCACATAGTCAATTTCTATGTGTCCAAACGCAGAGATTCAAGTCTCGTATCTTAAAATCTCAACAGGTCTTAATAAAGCAGCCTGCCTTGCAGGATAGTATGTGGAAGCCAGGGTGATAATGAGCGCCACCACACACACCACAGACACATCAACAGGGCTAATCTTAACCGGCAGATAGCTTATGTAATAAACATCTTGAGGCAATGTGATGATCTTAAACTTAGCCACAACAAAACACACTGAAAGCCCCAAAACTAAACCAGTCAGCGTTCCAATGATCCCCATAAACAGGCCTTGATACATAAAAACCTTAAGTATCCTTGAAGGAGTCATTCCCATAGCAGAGAGGATGGCTATATCCTTAGCCTTATCCATAACCGTAAGGGTCAAAGTACTCACAATGCTAAATGAAGCCACAATCACAATAAGGGTCAGGATCAAAAACATGGCAAACTTTTCCAGCTTCATAGCAGAAAAAAGGGGCTTGTTCATCCTTATCCAGTCGTTGGTCCAGTAAGGGTACTTCAAAACCTTCATTATCTCATCAGCCACTACAGAAGCTTTGTATATGTCTTTAACCGCCACTTCCAAACCTGAAACCTGACCGTAAGCCCCCTTCAACCTTTGCACAGTCTCAATGGAAGCCACCACTAATGAAGTATCCACTGTGTATATCCCAGTATCATAGATGCCACATACCTCCAAAGACATACTCCTTGGGATAACCCCGAAGGGAGTAACCCTGAAAGAAGAGGTAATTAAAGAAACCCTGTTTCCCACAAAAATACCCATCTGCTCAGACAATCCCTTACCGATCAATATTCCCCCTTTTTTTATACAGTCCCAATCTCCTAAAACCATACGCCTGTGCAACAAGGTAAGCTTTTTTTCTTCGTCAGGATCCACCCCTCTAACGGTAACCCCCACCGCTGAGTCCCTATACTTGAGCATTGCCTGGGCCATTATGAATGGAGCCACCTCCTTTACCCCCTTAACCTCCCTAACCTTACGCTCAAGGTAGGGGATCTTATCAATAGATATGGCACCGTTGTAGCTCATCACATAGATGTGAGGGCTTGCGTTGATTATACTCTTTTTTATGTGATCGCTGAAACCACTCATGACAGAAAGAACCACAATGAGTGCCCCCACTCCCAAAGCAATTCCCAAGATGGAGATGAAGCCCACAAGGGAAATTATACCCTTTCCCTTGCGGGGCTTAAGGTAACGAAGGGCAATCTGCGCTTCTACGCTCATTCAAGCCTTTCGGGCCTTAAGGTGGGAAAGAGTATCACATCTCTAATGGAAGAGGAATCGGTAAGCAACATTACCAGTCTGTCTATGCCGATTCCCTCCCCCGCTGTGGGAGGCAATCCGTACTCCAAGGCAACTATGTAATCTTCATCCATCCTGTGTGCCTCCTCGTCTCCAGCCTCCCTTTCCTTTAACTGCTGTATAAAACGCTCCCTCTGGTCTATGGGGTCGTTCAATTCCGTGTAGGCGTTGGCTATTTCCCTTCCTGCAACCATCAGCTCAAAACGCTCTACCAAAGATGGATCATCCTCCTTGCACTTTGCCAAAGGCGAGATATCTTTGGGATAGTCGTAAACGAAGGTAGGTTGAACAAGTTTATCCTCAACTGTTCTCTCAAAGATTTCCCCCAAAAGCTTTCCATGGGTTTTTATCTTGCCCACATCAATCTCAAGTTCTTTTGCAAGATCCTTGGCCATCTCCTCATTGTGAATGACAGCTTCAGGAACCCCTCCTATATCAACCAACGCCTCGTAAAAGGAGACCTTCTTCCATGGAGGTGTAAAGTCTATCTCTTGCCCCTGATAGGTTATTTTCATGGTGCCGTGTATCTTTTCCACTATCCCGCTAAGCATGTCCTCTGTTAAAGCCATCATATCCTTGTAGTCGGCATAGGCCATGTAGAACTCCACCATGGTAAACTCGGGATTGTGCATGGAAGATATACCCTCGTTTCTGAAACATTTCCCAAGCTCAAACACTCTGTCAAAGCCTCCTACAACCAGCCTCTTTAAATAAAGCTCCGGAGCTATTCTTAAGTACAGATCCATATCCAAGGCGTTGTGATGGGTTATAAAAGGTCTTGCTGCGGCACCTCCTGGTATGGGCTGCATCATAGGAGTCTCAACCTCTATAAACCCTTTTGACGAGAGATACTCTCTTATGAACCTTATAACTTTGCTTCGTATCTCAAAAACCCGTCTGGAATCCTCATTCATTATGAGATCCAAGTAGCGCTGTCTATATCTGGTCTCCACATCCTTAAGCCCGTGCCACTTTTCAGGCAAAGGCCTCAAGATCTTGGAAAGAAGGGTAACCTCAGAACAGTTAACGGTAAGCTCCCCCGTCTTGGTACGAAAGAGCTTACCTTTAACCCCTACAATATCCCCCACATCCAGCTTCTTAAACACATTCCTGTAGAAATCCTCCCCTACCACATCCCTCTGGACAAAGATTTGTATCTTTCCCGTCTGATCCTTAATATGGGCAAAGGCTATTCTGCCGTGGAAACGTAAGGACATCATCCTTCCAGCAAGGGAAACCTCTCCAAACCCCTCAAGCCTTCCCTGATCGTACTCGTCCTTGAACTTCTCAACCACCTCCCTTATACGGTGGCTTATCTTATAACGGTTGGGATAGGGGTCTATACCCATCTCCTTGAAACGGTTAAGCTTCTCCCTTAGATCCCTTAAGATCTTGCTTTCTACCTCCACTTAGTCCCACCTCCGAGCATTATTCCTTTTTCTCCCATTCTTCCAAAGGGATGGCTTCTTCAACGAGCATGATAGGTATATCATCCTCTACCCTGTAAACAAGCCTACAGGCTCTGCAAATAAAAACCTCAGGGGTCTCCCTGTACTCAAGCTCTCCCTTGCACTGGGGACACACAAGTATCTGCCTAAGCTCCTCAGGAACCGGCATCACTCCACCTCCTGTCCTACCATAACGGGCCTCTCCGTCCTTAACACCACACAAGTACTAGCCTTTTTTCCAGAATCAACCACCGCAAGCTCCGCTACCCTCTTTCTCCAAAGGGAAGAAATCACATACAACCTATCCCCTATGGAGATTCCATTATTATTGCCCACATTCACAACCACAAAGTCGTTAAGCCCAGCAGCCGTTCTTTCCTCTCCCAAGCTCACCACCCTTCCAGAAATCCCCCGCACATCTCTCAAAGAGTAAATTGGCTCCGGCATCTTGAAAGGAGTCAGAAAATAACCTGCAACAAGGGACTCGTCAGACCTCAACACCTTTGCCAAAGCCACATTTCCTGTGATCTCCACAACTTTTAAAAGACCAACATTCTTTATAAGCACCCCCAAATTTTCACCTGATACCGGATCTCTCAATACAGAATCCACAAGCTTATAGACCAAAAGGATATCCCCAGAAGCCATATGCCCCTTAACCTCCACATTCACAAAGTCCCCCTCACTGTAAAGGGACTTGTCAGGATCAAAGGCCTCCCCCGAAATCAGGCCCACCACCTTGGGAAGGTACTCCACAACCCTCGGTATAAAAACCTGCTGCTCCCAATGAAAGATAGGCTTTTTGATCTCTTTCAATGGATAAGACGGCTTAACTTCCCTTCTCACCCTCTCTGGAATGATCAGCTCCTGACCGGGATATATCCAGTGAGGATTCCTCACCCTGTCCCTGTTGCTTTCCCATATAAAGATCCAGCAGTAGGGATCCCCGTAGAACCTCTCGGCAATGCCCCACAAAGTATCTCCAGAACGCACCTCATACTTAGCTGCCCAGACAGAAGAGACCCACACAAAAAACAACAATAACGTTATCGCCTTCTCAGGCATCTCTTCTGCGCTCCTTTCACTCTACAGTAAAGCTTTTTGGCCTTGTAATAGGCAGCACATAAAAATACCGAATCGGGATACCTACTGATAAAATCCCTCAGCACCTGACAAGCAGATCTCCTCTTCCCAATCCTCGCATATGAATCGGCAAGGAGCATCTGAGCCTGTTGTTTGAGGTATCTGTCGTTGTGCTTGGCTATAAAGGCCGAAAGCTCCCTTATGGCCCTTTTATAATCACCGGAGTACCAAGCAAGGTAAGCCTCCGTGTACTCTTTGCCCATCTCAGATTTTAACGTCACCTCAATCTGGTTCTTCCTGTAACTCTCAAGCTTCTTCACCACTTGCTGCACCAGATCCCACTTACTCAACGCTTCATCCAGCATTTCCTCTACAAACTTCTGACGCTCCTCTATGGCTTCAAGACGCTGTTCGCACTCCCTGTTTCTCTTCTCAACCTGAACCTGCATCTCAGCCAGTCTACTCTTCAACCGCACAAGCTCTTGACTGTTCTGAGCGCATCCAACGAGAAAAAGCAGAATAAGAAAACACCACCTCAAGGCTCCAGCTCCTCGTAAAGTTCCTTTCTTATCTCAAGCACCCTATCCACCGCAGAAGACACAGGCACAACCTCTACCTCACCTGTATCCCTTAACCTAATCTCAACAGCATTCTCCTTAGCCCTCTTCTCTCCAACAGTAACCCTTATGGGAATACCCACAAGATCAGCATCCTTGAACTTAACCCCAGCTCTCTCGTCCCTGTCATCGTAGAGCACCTCCACTCCTTTTGCCACAAGGTCCATGTAGAGTTTTTCGGCGATCTTCTTTACCGACTCATCCTTCATATTGGTGGCCAACAGATACACCTCAAAGGGTGCTATACTGATAGGCCATTTTATCCCGTGCTCATCGTGCCGTTGCTCAATAACAGCAGCAGCTATTCTCGTCACCCCAATCCCATAACATCCCATGATAAAGGGCTTTTCTTTACCATCCTCGTCCAAGAAGGTCGCTTTCATGGCAGCGCTGTACTTGGTGCCCAGTTTGAAGATATGCCCCACCTCAATACCTCTGGAAAACCTGAGAGGCTCCCCACATTTGGGGCATCTGTCCCCCTCCTCGGCAAATACAATGTCTTCATAAAGGTCCACCTTAAAGTGAACATCGGGAGTGATGTTCACAATATGGTAATTCTCCTCGTTGGCCCCCGACACAAGATTCTTTCTGCCCTTCACCGTTCTGTCAGCCACCACCTTCACCTTTTTTCTCAAGCCACAGGGCCCTACAAAGCCCACAGAAACCCCCGCTATATCCAGCACTTCATCGGGAAGAGCCATCTCTATAGACTCGGCACCAACAGCCCTTGCTGCCTTGGCTTCGTTCAAATCCCTGTCTCCAGGCACCAAAAACAGAACAAACTCTCCTGTGTTGGCCCTGTAAACAAGCGCCTTTAACAACTTTGATGGGTCCACTCCAAGAAAATTGCTCACCTCATCTATGGTTCTCACATCGGGGGTGTAAACCTTTTCAGGTTCCTTCATCTCACCCTCTTCCTCGGTCTCATCCAACATAAACGAAGCCTTCTCTTTGTTGGCAGCGTAGCCACATCCCTCACAGAAGACGATCACATCCTCCCCTGTATCCGCCCATACCATAAACTCATGGGACACATCCCCTCCTATAGCCCCCGTTTCTGCCTCCACCACCACAAAATCAAGCCCACATCTTTTGAATATGCGTGAATAAGCCTCGTACATCTTTCCGTAGGACACATCCAAGTCTTCCCAGCTTTTATCAAAGGAGTAAGCATCCTTCATGATAAATTCCCTGGCTCTTATGAGTCCGAAGCGGGGGCGCGCCTCGTCCCTGAACTTTATATGTATTTGATAGAGATTTAGAGGAAGCTGCTTGTAGGAACGCACTTCCCCCCTCACCAAATCAACAATCACCTCCTCATGGGTGGGACCCAAGCAGAAATCCCTCTCGTGCCTGTCCTTAAAGCGCAAAAGCTCCTTTCCAAACACCTCCCAACGCCCAGACTCCTGCCAAAGCTCAGCAGGCTGAACCACAGGTAGAAAAACCTCCAAGGCACCAGCCCTGTCCATTTCTTCTCTGACAATCTCTATTATCTTTCTCACAACCCTCCAGCCCATGGGCAAAAAGGAATAGATGCCCGCTGCAAGCTTTCTTACAAGCCCTGCCCTCAGCATATATTGATGACTGGGAGTTTCAGCCTCGGAGGGCTTCTCCTTAAGGGTGGGCATGTAGTAGCGAGTAAGCCTCATAGAAACACCTCCTTAGAAGCCGTCCTCGTAATCTCCAAAATCCCTCATATCCATTTCCTCAGCGGTGAACATAGCTTCCAGAGCCCTGCTCACCAAATCCCCAAGGGACTTGAGCTTTTCCACCCTGTCCATGATCTCCTCAAGATTGTCAGGCACCCCTTGGTTCACTATGTGCTTGCAGGCATTTACAACGTATATAAGGGAGATTTCAGAGTACATGTTTAAGGTTTCCTTCAAAAGATCGCTGCCGGGCATCACATCCTCCTCTTAAACAAAGCCTCCAACTTGGCTTTATCCAATCTCACTACCACAGGTCTCCCATGGGGACAAGTAAGCTCCTCTTCTGGAACATTCTCTAAGATTCTCGCTACATCTTCAGCATCAAGGGAGGTAGAAATATCCCCAGCCCTAACCGCAGCCCGACAGGCTCTCCTGGCAAGCTCCTCATAACCTCTGTCCAAAGGAGCATCCTCAAGCTCAAGAACAAGCTCCCTCAGCACTTTCGCTTCCTTACCGTAAGCCCAAGAGGGGACCTTAAGAAGCACCCTCCCCTCATCATCAAAGGCAAACCCCAGCCTCTCAAGGAGATCTTTAAAAAGGAAAGCATCAATATCCAGTGGCACAAAGACGGGATGAGAAGAAATCTCTCTCTTCAACATCCTGTCAAAAAGCATCCTCTCGTGCAGGGCATGCTTATCCACCATCACCAAAGAGCCATCTTCCCTATCCTCAAAGAGCATAAAAATACCAGAAACCTCCCCTATGAAACGGTAACGCAATAGCTTACAAGAAAGATCCTTCACCACCTCTTGAACAGGTTCTTTGGAGTCGTAAAAATGTCCATTGGAAACATCCGAGAGAAAGTTTTCCTTCTCAACACCGTAAGTGAAATAGCTTTGGGGCTTTGAAGCCTCTTTTAAAGCCCTTTCCACATCATCAAGCACTTTGGCTTTGTTTCTGAAACGCACCTCTCTCTTTGTGGGATGGACATTTACATCCACATCCTCAGGAGGCAGATCTAAAAATACCACCACCGAAGGAAGTTCCCATGAAAGGTAGCTCTGTTTCAAAATACCTCTGACTAAGTAGGAAATGGACCTATCAGAAACAGCCCTTTTATTCACAAACACAAAGGTCTCTCCTTTGCCATTTGGAGACACAAAAACCTTGGCACAGCCCCACTCTCCACTGCCCTCCACCTTTCCAACCACTTTCCCTATGCGGGAGAACAAGCTATCAGCAACATAAGAAAATATCCTTTCCCCTTCCTCGTGGTACTCAAAGGAAACATCGGGATAAGCTAAGGCGTACTCCCTTATAATCCTTCTTACATGCTCTCTCTCCACCTTCCTTGAGCGTAGGAACTTGCGCCTTGCCCTCAAGTTAAAAAAGAGATTCTCCACCCTCACCGTGGTGCCCTTCCCATCCCTATAAACTTTTTCCACACTCTTTAGGACTCCTCCTTCCACCACCAACTTGGTTGCAAGCTCATCCTCCTCCCTCCTTGTAGCCAAAACAAACCTTGAAACGGAGGATATGGCGTAAAGGGCTTCTCCCCTGAAGCCAAGAGTACCGATGCGGCACAGATCCTCTTCGGAAGCTATCTTGCTGGTGGTATGCCTCTCAATGGCCAAAAGCGCTTCATCTTCGGACATACCACATCCATTGTCCCTTACCTCAACGAGCTTCTTGCCCCCATCCTCTATCAAGACCTGAATCAAAGAAGAACCAGCGTCCAGAGAGTTTTCCAGAAGCTCCTTGACCACCGAAGAAGGGCGCTCCACCACCTCCCCTGCTGCTATACGCTTGACCACAGAAGGTGGCAGGCGCCTAACCCTTGAAGAGTTAAATTCCAAGATAGGCCTTTCTCACCTCGTCGGACTTCTCAAGCTCCTCTCCGGAGCCTTCCATAACCACCCTTCCCTCTGCCATCACATAGGCCCAATCGGTAAGCATCAAAGAAAGGTGGACGTTCTGCTCCACCAAAAGCATGGTGATGCCCTCTTCCCTAAGTTTCTTAACCACATCAAAAACATCCAAAACCAGCTTGGGAGCAAGACCAAGGCTGGGTTCATCCAAAATCAAAAGCTCAGGGCAACCCATCAGTCCCCTGCCCAAAGCAACCATCTGCTGTTCCCCACCGGACATGGTTCCCGCTTTCTGATTTAGCCTCTCTTTAAGCCTCGGGAAAAGATGCAGAACAAACTCCAACGATTCCTTTATCTTCTGTCTGGCCCTTTTGTTGTACGCTCCCATCTCCAAATTTTCGTAAACGGTCATCTCTGGAAACAGCATTCTCCCTTCAGGCACCATGATGAGACCCATATCAGCCCTTTTGTACGCAGGAACGTTGGTTATATCCTCACCGTTAAAGATAATTCTGCCGCTCCACGCAGGAATTATACCCGTTATCGCCCTAAGAAGAGTAGTCTTTCCAGAACCATTAGATCCAATAATGGTTGTAAGCTGTCCCCTTTTGGCCTGTATACTCACCTCCCAGAGAATCTGCACTTCACCGTAGCCTGTGCTTAATTTCTCCACCTGAAGTATCACATCCGCCATCAGGCTGTACCCTCCTTTTTAACAAGCTTAAGGGCCAACTCCGGATCGCCCAGATAAGCTTCAATAACCTTGGGATCGTTGGCAACTTCCTGAGGCGTTCCCTCGGCAATCTTCTTACCATAGTCCAGAACCACTATGCGATCCGAAACTTTCATAATGGCGTGCATGAGATGTTCTATCATAAGTATAGTGATGCCCTGATTTTTTATATCTAAAATAACCTCGAGCATCTCGTCCACTTCAGATGGGTTCAACCCGGCCAAAACTTCATCCAAAAGAATGATCTCCGGCTTTGAAGCCAATGCCCTTGCAAGCTCCAGCCTCTTTTTCTGAGGAACGTTCAACTTTCCAGCCAGAACTTCCGCTTTGTCATCCAACTTAACCGTCCTCAACACATCCTCGGCAATCTGAGCGGCCTCTTTCAAACCGACATTAACCTTACCAAAACAGGCCCCCACCATCACATTCTCAAGAACCGTCAGCTCGTTGAGAGGCTTCACTATCTGATGGGTCCTTGCAATTCCAAGCCTTGCCCTTTTAAAAGGGGGAATCTTGGTGATATCTTCCCCTTTAAAAAAAACCTTGCCCCTCTCCGGGAAATAGACCCCGCTTATCACATTGAAGAGGGTGGTCTTTCCGGCACCGTTGGGGCCAATAACCCCAAATATCTCTCCTTCCTGAACTTCAAAGGTAACATCGTTAACTGCTATCAGACCACCGAACATTTTGGTTACATTCTCAACCTTCAGAATCATTCCAGCACTCCTCTAAGCTTTCTGAACTTGTCCCTGAGATAGCCCACAATACCCCCAGGGGCGAAAAGCACTATCATAAGCAGTATAAATCCTGCTATGGCCATGTGCAGATTCTTGAAAAGAGGATTGACCAAAAGCATACCCTTCAACCTCTCGTAGATAAGAGCGCCTATCACAGGTCCCGAAACAGTCCCGTATCCACCAAGCATCACCATAAAGATCATCTCTATGGATTTAACAAGGTGGAAGGCATCCTCCGGCTCAATATTACCTGCCTTAAAGAAGAAGATTGCACCAACAAGTCCAGGGAAAAACGCAGAAAAAGCGTAGGCCAAGCTTTTAAACCTCTTGGTGTTCACTCCAAGGACCAAAGCGGCATCCTCATCCTCTCTTATGGAAAAGAGTCCCAACCCGTACTTGGAGTTCTTTATAAGATAAGAAACCACCACCGTTACGATGGTCACAGCAACCATGAGATAATAGGCAAACCATATGGCCTTCGCTGCCCCACCGTAGGCTCTGTAGATCTTAAAGTTGAAAAACATTCCCGTAGCACCACCTAAAAAGCCCAGATTTGTCACCAACGACTTTACGGCCTCGTTTACACCAATGGTGGCTATGGCAAAGATAGCACCTCTAAGACGCAGAACCGCCTCTCCTATTAGAAGGGCCACCAGTGCAGCCATGATCCCACCAGCCAGCACAGCAGGAAGCACATGAAGCCCTACCTTGTGCATGAGAAAGAAAGCGGTATAGCCCCCTATACCGTAGAAAACCACATGACCAAAGCTAACGTATCCTGTAAATCCGAGGATGATGTTCAGGCTCGCAGCGAGAGAAACATACATCAGCATAATAAAGACTATCTCTCTGGCCATAACCGAGTGGGTAACCACCGGATAGGCAGCGATCACCACAAGCAACGGAACCAACCAGAAAAGAGTATATCCCTTCTTCATGGCCTACTCCTTGCCCAAAAGCCCTGATGGTTTAACAAGCAGAATAACAACCAGTATCAAAAACTCTATGAAAGGCACATACCCCACAGGCATCTTCAGGGTCAAAACATTCTCCAAAAGCCCGAGAAGGAGACCACCGGCCAAAGCTCCCAACGGACTCCCAAGACCGCCGAGAACGCATATAACAAAGCTCTTCAGCTCGTATATACCACCGGAAAGTATGGTAAAAGGAAACACAGATGCTATGAGCGCACCGGCAACCATAGCAAGAGCTATGCCTATGCCAAAAGAAAGGGAAAGTATAAAAGTAGTATTAACCCCCATGAACTGGGCGGCTGTCATGTTCATGGAAACAGCCCTGATGGCCTTGCCCGTCCACGTCTTAAAGAGAAAAACATAAAGGGCTGCGGTAAATATAAGAGAGTAAAGTCCTGTAAGCACCTTAGACGCAGGGATATATGCTCCGAAAAGCTTAATTGATCCCAATCCTACATCAATGGCCCTTGGATTGGTAGTGAAAACAAAAGTTCCCAAGCCTATGATGATAAGGCTCAAAGAATAAGTAGAAAGCAGTGTGGAAAGCTCCGGTGCAGAAATCACCCTGTGCAGTGCTACAAAGTAAGCCAGCATTCCCACAACTACGCCCAAAGCAAGTATGAGAATTACTGAAACGAAAGGAGAAATCCCAAAGGAGTGGAACACAAAATAGGCAGCAAACATCCCTAAAGCGATAAAGGCACCATGGGAAAGATTTATCACTTTCATGACACCCCATATAAGATTGAGGCCTATGGCCGCAAGGCCATAGGCCAATCCAAGTAAAACTCCGCTTAAAATCGCACTAACCCAAGCATCCACAGCTTATATTCCTCCCAAGAATTTAAAATTTCTTGTAGTAGGGATAGACCAACTTGGAAGAAGAAGCCTCTTTGGGCCAAACTACTTCCTTAACCAACTTACCGCCCTTCTTCTGCCACTGGAGATAAACCATCTCGTGAGCCATCTGCCTTCCGTAGTAGTCTCCTGTGTCAAACTTTATCCTGCCGTAGAAAGTCATAATATCCATCTTCTCCAGAGCCTTCTTCACCTTTTCAGAATCCAGACAGCCAGCATCTTCAATAGCCTTCTGAAGCACCAAACCAGCCACGAATCCACCGGCAGCATGGTATCCCGGCATCTCACCGTAGGCCTTCTTGTACTCCCTCACAAACCAGTCCGCCGTAGGACCGAACCAGGCAATGCCCAGCTTAGCAGCAGCTTCCTTAGAA
>WGAU01000002.1 GCA_015494645.1 Aquificota bacterium | reverse complement strand
GGAACCTTTGAGGTGTACTACAACAATAAAAAGCCCAACTTCTTCATCAAGGCTCTATTTCCCTTCTTCAGAAAAAAAAAGGTGAGAAAAGGCTTCATGAAAAGGTTGCAATACATATTGCATGGTATCAAAAAGTTCCGCATCTCTCCCCCAGCAGATATATTAGAATGGACTTTCTGGTACCAGTTCTTTCCCAAATGGGCCGCTGAAAGGCTGATAAGCCAATTTGGGCAGGAAAAGGCTCTCTGGCTTATGGAACAGATGAATATTCACCCTCCCATGAGCATAAGGGTCAACACAACCAAAACAACGCCGGAAGAATTAGCACATAAACTGCAACAAAAGTACCTGTACGAGCTTGAAATCTCCCACATACACCCATTTATAAAGCTAAAAAAAACATATCCCGTGATGCGAACTGAAGAGTACCAACACGGACTCTTTACAGTGCAGGATGTAAACACCGCCATCGGCACTAAAAGACTATTGGAACTCCTACCACAAGGGGCAACCCTTCTTGATGCCTGCGCAGCTCCGGGAAGAAAAAGTTCCTTGGTAAAGCAGTTGAGGCCCGACGTTAAGCTTATCTGTAATGACATATCCAGCCTGAGGATGGAAAAACTCGTCAACGACTTTCATAGAATGAATCTCCCAAAACCAATTCTTCTCATATCTGATGCTGCCCAACCTCCTTTCAAAATCACCTTTGACGCCGTGCACGCAGATCTTCCCTGCAGCGGATCAGGGACCTGGGGAAAGCACCCAGAGAGGAAGTGGTTAACCACTCCCGAAAGATACATGGAATGTGTTGAAATACAAAGGAAGCTTCTCTATTCCTTGGCAAATCTGGTCAAGCCTAAAGGATACCTTTTATACTCCACCTGTTCTCTTTGGAAGGAAGAAAATGAAGAGAATGTAAAGTGGCTAATCGAAAACTTTCCTTTTAGCCTGGTAGAAGAGAAACGAATAGATCCTGAAGGGGCATCAACAGGCTTCTTCTACGCTATACTGCAGAGAAAGGAGTAACTGGAGGTGATTATGAAAAGACTCGGTTTAACAATAGCACTATTTGCAGTTGCACTCACCGGCTGCTCAAAGAGTGGTAAGACCTTCCGGGTGGATATATTCAACCCCGCAGCCCAACTTTACGACGAAGGAATGTCTGCCTACAGAAATGGAGACCTCGCCTCAGCCATAAGGGCATTCAGCGATATAGTGAACTACTATCCTAACAACGATTTAGCCGACGAAGCCATGTTTATGCTTGCATCATGCTACTATCAGGAAAGAAACTATGTAAATGCTCTGGCTTACTACAAGCTTTTCGTCCACAGATACCCTAATCACAAACGCTACAATGAGGCCATAGCAAGAATCAAACAAATTGAAAAAATCTTAAAGGAGGATGAAAATGGCAGTAGCGGAAATAATAATAACCCCTCTGGGAACAGGTAGTCCCTCCCTCTCAAAGTATGTAGCAAAGGTCCACAGGGTGCTGGAAAAGTACAACGTAAAGTACCAGCTCACCCCTATGAGCACCATCATAGAGGCAGATGTAGACACCATCTTCAAAATCGCAAGGGAAATGCACGAAGTTCTCTTCTCCGAAGGTATCCAAAGAGTAGTGACAAACTTAAGGGTAGACGACAGAAGGGACAAAGAGCTTACCATGGAGGGTAAGGTTAAAGCTGTTATAGAAAAGCTGAAGTAAATCACAGCATTGGGAGGGAGGGCATGGACCAAATAAGTAAAGCAGCGGAAATTATAGTTTCTGCAAATACCGTAATAGCACTAACAGGAGCTGGAATATCCGTAGAAAGCGGTATTCCGGCATTTAGAGGCTCACAAGGACTTTGGGAAAAGTACGATCCTATGGAATACGCCCATATTGAATCCTTCAGAAGAAATCCGCAAAAGGTATGGGGAATGTTGGCAGAGTTGTACAAGATCGTTATGAAAGCCCAGCCAAACCCAGCCCACTATGCCCTGGCTGAACTTGAAAAGCTGGGCAAATGCCAAGCGGTAATCACTCAAAATGTTGATGCACTACACCAGAAGGCGGGAAACGAACGGATCATAGAATTCCACGGCACAGGAGAAACCCTCACTTGTATGGCCTGTGGCAAAAAATACGAAGCCAAAAACATAGATTTTGACAATCCACCTCCACTGTGCACTTGCGGTGGAATCCTAAAGCCCGACATTGTATTCTTTGGAGAACCCATACCGTCCGACGCCCTTCACCAATCCTTTTTGCTCGCCGAGTCTGCGGATGCCGTCATAGTGGTGGGCACATCGGCTCAGGTTTACCCCGCAGCGTCAATACCTGAAACTGCAAAGTCAAGGGGAGCAAAGGTGATAGAGGTAAATCTTGAACCCACTCCCCTCACCGGCAGGATCTCAGATGTGTTCTGTCAGGGAAAGGCCTCCCAGATCCTTCCCGCCATAGTAAACAAGGTGAAAGAAAAGCTCTTCGGCGCAAAATATTGAGTATTGTAGACTAAGATTTTATGATATAATCATTGACATATCGTGTTATAGGTATATATTAAATACCGGAAATAGAAAAAACCGAGATAAAGGAGGTGATGAACCATGGCACTGGTAAGGTGGTTGCCTGGAAGGGAATTGGACAGGTTTAGAAGGGAAATTGACAGGATGTTTGATGAATTCTTCAGCGAAGAAAGGTTCCCTGCACTATTTGGAACACAGGATTTGGTATTCCCGGCAATAGATGTGTATGACGATGGAGACAAAATCGTGGTAAAGGCAGAACTTCCCGGTGTTAATAAAGAGGACATTGAACTGGTGGTTAAAGACAACGAACTCATAATAAAGGGTGAAAAG
>WGAU01000001.1 GCA_015494645.1 Aquificota bacterium | reverse complement strand
GTGGAGAACCTTTACGCAGGATACGGAGAGAGCTGGGTCCTTAAGGGGATTAACCTTTCTTTTATAGAAAATACCGTTACGGCTATAATGGGGCCCTCTGGGTGCGGCAAGTCAACCTTTATAAGGTGCATAAACAGACTGCACGAGTTGGTGCCCAAAGCCGTGGTTAAAGGTTCTATATACTTGAAGGAGGAAAATATCTTTAAAATGGATCCTGTGAAACTGAGAAGAAGGGTGGGCATGGTTTTTCAAAAGCCCAATCCTTTCCCCACCATGAGTATATACGAGAACGTGATAGCCGGATACATACTCAACAGCATAAGGCTGTCAAAGGAAGATAAGGACCGAATTGTGGAAGAGTCTCTGAAGAAAGCTTATCTATGGGATGAGGTCAAAGATGTGCTTCACAGAAAAGGCACATTTCTATCTGGTGGTCAGCAGCAGAGGCTCTGCATAGCAAGGGCGCTTGCTATGAAGCCGGAGGTGCTCCTTCTTGATGAGCCCACTTCCGCTTTGGATCCCAAGGCATCTGCCATGATAGAGGAGCTTTTGGTGGGACTTAAAAAAACCGTTACCATCGTCATAGTTACCCACAATCCTTCTCAGGCCGCCAGGGTTTCGGATTACACTGCCTTTTTTTACATGGGGGAGCTTGTGGAGCACGGGCCTACAGAGAAGGTGTTTACAGCTCCCAAGGACAGAAGAACAGAGGAGTACTTAACGGGCAAGTTCGGATAGGGGGATGATATGATTGAAGAAAAAATAGAGCATCTTAAGGGGCGCATAGTTAAGGCTGCAAATTTAGCCAAGCAGATGGTGAAAAAGAGTATTGATGGCCTTTTAAGTAAGGACAAGGGGTTGCTTTTGGAGGTTATTGAAAAGGATGAGCCTGCCATGAACAGGCTTGATATAGAGATAGAGGAGGAGTGTGTTTACGCAGTTGCCCTGTATCAGCCCAAGGCCAAGCACTTAAGGACCGTTTTCACCGTGCTTAAGATGAACAAAGATCTTGAGCGCATGGGTGATCTTGCCCACAACATTGCTCAAAGCGCCCTTTTTCTAATAGAGCGTCCTCAGGTTAAGCCCTTTATAGATGTTCCAAGGATGGCTTCTGAGGTTTTGGAGATGCTCTCCGATGCCATAAATTCATTTGTGAACGAGGATGCTAAGCTGGCAAAGAGGGTTTGTGAAAGGGACGATACTGTTGATGCCCTTAAAGATCAGATATTGAGAGAGCTTGTAACCTATATGGCTTCTAATCCTTCGGTTATTGAAAGGGCTATGCACATAATAAGGATAGCCAGGTGTCTTGAGCGCATAGGTGATCTTGCCACTAACATAGCGGAGGATGTGATTTTTATGGTGGAGGGTAGGGTTATAAAACACGGGGGAATGTGTTAAAAGTCTTTGGAAGTCCAGTGGAAAGGGGGTGTGGGATGAAGTTTTTTCTGGATACCGCTTTCGTTGAGGAGATAAGGGAGATTGCAAGTTGGGGGATACTGGATGGGGTAACTACCAATCCCACGCTGGTTGCCAAAACCGGAAGGAAGTACAGGGAGGTGCTTGAAGAGATCTGTGAAATCGTTGATGGACCGGTCAGTGCCGAGGTGTTGAGCCTTGACTATGAGGGGATGGTTAAGGAGGCCAGGGAGCTTGCCAAGATTCACCCCAACATAGCCATAAAGATTCCCATGACAAAGGAGGGGTTGAGAGCAGTTAAAACCCTTTCCAGTGAGGACATTAAAACCAATGTGACCCTGATATTTTCGCCATCTCAGGCTATTCTTGCAGCCAAAGCAGGAGCCACCTTTATATCACCCTTTGTTGGAAGATTGGATGATATAAGCCACGAGGGCATGGAGCTAATAAGAACCATTGTTCCGATAATGAAGTACTATGATTTTAACACAGAGGTTATTGTGGCGAGCGTTCGTCATCCAAGGCATGTGGTAGAGGCGGCGGAAATAGGAGCAGATATTGTAACTGTCCCTTATAAAGTAATGGAGCAGCTTTTGAAGCATCCTTTGACCGATATAGGGATAAAGCGCTTCTTGGATGATTGGAAGAAAGCTTTTGGGGATATGAGTCTTCTGGATGCCATAAAGTGAGGTGCGGGGAGCTTTTAGAGCTTGCAAAGGCGAGGGGTGCGTTTCCCAAAAAGTCTTTAGGACAGAATTTTCTTGTAGATGACAGGATTGCGGATAAGATAGTTTCCCTTTTGGGGTCTGATTTAGGATATGTGCTGGAGGTGGGAGGAGGGCACGGAGCTTTATCCCTGCGTTTGGCTGAGGTCTCAAGGGAGCTTGTAATTGTAGAAAAAGACAAGGTGCTTTCTGAGCACCTAAAAGATCTCTTATCTGGCTATTCAAATGTGAAAGTTGTTGAAGGAGATATTCTGGATTTTCAATTGGGAAGCTTTTTTCCTTTTGCTTTTTTCATCTTTTCAAATTTACCCTATAATATATCGTCTCCCTTTATGTTTAAGCTTTGGGATGAGGCGGATAATGTGAGTGCCTTTGTTCTCATGTTTCAAAAGGAGGTGGCGGACAGGCTTGTGGCAAGCTGTGGAACTAAGGCTTATGGAATATTGAGCGTTCTTTTTTCTTTGTGCTTTGAGGTGAAAGTAGTTTTTAAAGTGCCAAGACATTGCTTTTGGCCCAGACCGGAGGTGGATTCTGCAGTAGTTCTGGGAAGAAGAACAAAAAATTTGGATGTTGAAATTAAGGGAATTCTGAGAAAAGTTCTGGATGCGGCGTTTCCTTACCGCAGAAAAAAATTGGTTAAGGCCCTTAATCTTGGATGGAGTGGGATTGATTGGCAGCTTGTGATTAAGGAGGCAGGGGTTGATGGAAACTTGAGACCGGATGCGGTGGTTCCTGAGCAGTGGCTTGCTATTGCTTATGCGTGCAGAAATTTGTTAAATAAGACTAAAGCTTAAACCTTTTGGGAGGTCAATAATGGGGATAGAGGAGAAACTTCATGAACTTCGGAAACTTAATGAGCTTGCAGAACAGGGAGGAGGTCCAGAGAGGATAAAGAAACAGCATGAAATGGGTAAGCTTACCGCTAGGGAGCGCTTGGAAATTCTTCTTGATAAAGGAACATTTGTGGAAATGGATAAATTTGTTGTCCACAGATGTTCTCACTTTGGAATGGATAAAAAGAAGATACT